>CAZFCX010000011.1:1910-5220 GCA_964517825.1 uncultured Bdellovibrionales bacterium | reverse complement strand
ATACTTTTAAGGCGGATATCAGCGGCGCGGTTCAAACCATCCGGGTGATCGGTATTGATACTCCCGAGACAGTGGATCCGCGCAAACCGGTGGAATGTTTTGGCGTGGAAGCTTCAAATAAAGCCAAGGCGGTTTTATCGGGCCAAAAAGTGCGGCTGGAATATGATCCAACACAGGGCGAGCTTGATAAATACGGCAGGTCGTTGCGGCACGTATTTTTGCAGGATGGAACCAATTTTGGCCTTTTAATGATTAAAGATGGCTATGCCCATGAGTATACTTACGCGGTTCCCTATAAATACCAATCCGAGTTCAAAGCGGCGCAAAAGCAGGCAATGGAGAAAAAGGCGGGGCTATGGGGCGATATTTGCCAATCGGCAACCGCGGTCGAGACACCAAATACTTCATTAGCGCCAGCTCAGAGCGATGGTTCGGGAAATTGTTTAATAAAAGGCAATATCAGTTCCAAGGGTGAGAAAATCTACCATGTTATCGGTTGTCAGTCCTACAACCAAACTGTTATTGATGAAAGTAAAGGAGAGAAGTGGTTTTGCACCGAACAAGAAGCGCTTGCTGCCGGCTGGCGCAAAGCCTTGAATTGCGATTAAGCAATGCCTAATGTTTCAAAATGATTACATCAAATCTTATCCAAAGAAGAATAGAGAGGTTTTGGGGATACGGCAGTTTGGAGGCGCCGGTTTGGTTCGTTGGTATGGAGGAGGGGCTTGGTAAAAATACGAATATTGGTGAACTTGAGGCCAGATTTCTTGCCGCTGACGGTAGGGTTACGGTTGATATGCGCCGCGATATGATGCTGGTTCCCGATCACATCAGGTTTTTTAAGGATTCAGCTCCCATTCAAGCGTCGTGGAAATATCCAATTGCTTTGTATTTGTATCTTAAAAATCAAAAAGAACCGTCTCCAGAAGAAATCCGTTATTATCAGGCGCATAAGCTTGGTGATAGTGAGCTAAAAAGCGATGTCGCAATTGAGCTTATGCCTTTACCGTCGCACAAAGCCAGCGAAGATACTTGGTTATATGCGAATTATGGAATTCCGGGCCTTGGATCGCGGAAAAAGTATCTTGATACCTATAAGCCCAAACGAACCAAGGAATTAAACCGCTTGATAAAAACTTATTTCCCCAGGCTGGTTGTCTTTTATTCTCTTACTTATCTTCCGGATTGGATTGAGGTGATGGGCGAAAACCCGAAGGAAGTTTGTCGGCAAATGTATTTTGCCAAAAACGGCAAAACTTCGTTTTGCGTCATTCCACAGGGAGTTTCCTTTGGAATGTCATACGCGAGGATCTACGAATTTGCCGGAAAGGTTAGTGGCGAGATTAAAATCTGATCTTCGGCGCTGTGCTGAAGGTTACGTGCACGTTAAACAGGTGCGAACATCGATTGCCAGACGACCCGTGTTAACCAAAAAATCGCTTTCGAAGCGATTTTTTGGTAAAATTAAAAAACTAACTAATAAAATTGGCGTCTGATTAAAAATAAAGGCGGTGCGGATAA
Source organism: uncultured Bdellovibrionales bacterium (assembly GCA_964517825.1). GTDB lineage: Bacteria > Patescibacteriota > Minisyncoccia > Moranbacterales > GWC2-37-73 > JAKLIP01. The sequence continues at coordinate 3,699 of CAZFCX010000011.1, read as the reverse complement.
TAAAATAAAAATGAACAAAATCGCAATAGTATTTCTGTCGGCGCTCTCTTTTTTATCGTTGATAGCGGCGGGATATTTTTTAATAAAATACCCTTTCAACATTCCGATTTTTGGCGGGTATAGGAAGGCGGGCCTTGTTACGATCTTGTGCGCTTTCGCCGCGCTTGGTTTTGGTATACAGTTTCTGCGCAATCCAGCGGTTTATTCTCAGAGGCGGCCGTCGGCGTCCAAGTTGAAACCGTCTCGTTTTATATATATAGCCATTGCTGCGATTTGGGTTGTTGTTTTGATTTGTACTTTAATTTACGGCATTATTCCGGCAATCATTTGGTCGTTGCAAAACTGAGACGACTCCGGGTTTTGGCTGGGGTTGGGAAGCTATAGAATATGTGCCGATTTTATTCATCCGCCCTTAAACATTATTATAAACAGAAATAGTGAATCGCAGTAAGTGATAAAGATCAATAAAGTAAATTTGGCGCCGTGCGCTATTGCATCAAACAGGTTCGAACATCGATTGCCAGACGACCCAGCTATGCAAAGATCGTTCAAAAGCGGTTTTTAGTTTGTTGTATGTGTGATAAAATAAATAATACTTTCGTCCTGCGGCCTTGCTGCGTGATAAATGTATAAATTAAATTTATAAAAAGCAATATGAAAGGATTTGCTACTCTAATAGTAATTCTAGTTTCAATAGCTGTAGGATTGGTCGGCGCCGGAACATATGTTTATTTTGCCAAGATTTCCAAACCAAAACCTTTGCCAGCTATTAACGAAAAACCGACTCAAAATGAAATGGAAAAAGATATTGAAGTAATACAAAAAAACAATACTGTAACTAATGTTTCAACAGACACAATAAAAGAAACAGATTCTGCCAAAAAGATTAATTTAGCGGAAGATTTTGCAGCATGCAATGGATTAAATCCAATATTCAGAGAGAACTGTTTCCAGGAAATTGCAATAGCAGAAAAAGATATTTCAATTTGCGACAAATATATCCAAAATCCGATGTTTTTAGGCAATTGCTATGCGGCGGTGGCTCAAGCCCGAAAAGATTATTCAATCTGTGGCAAAATGGATAAATTTGGCCAGGAATACCAAACAAAATGCTACACTAAAGTTGCCGAGGCGAGAAAAGATCCTTCGATCTGCGAAAAGATAACTAGCTCCTATGAAAAATCTGATTGTTATTGGACTATTAACTTGACCCTGCATGATGTTTCAATTTGTGCCAAAATTGACGATAAATACAAGAAAAATAGTTGTTATAATGATATTGCGGAAGCTAAATTGGACGTGACGATTTGCGGGATGATAATTGATGATAATTCAAAACGAAGCTGTGTATCGGATGTTGTGACGGCCAGAGCGGTGGCAAGTAAGGAAGTTGCAATTTGCCAAGAAATTAAAAACGAGATTGGACTTGATAATTGCTATAAAGATGTGGCGATAGCTTTAAAAAACGCGTCGATTTGTGAAAAAATTGGGTATCCAGAGGGCCAAGCGTATTGTTTTTTAGGAGTTGCCAAAGAACTGAAAGATCCATTAATTTGTGAGAAAATTACCTTTGACGCTGAAAACCGAATTCCGCATTGCAAATCATTTGCCAAATAATTTTTGACTTAAATCGGTAAGAATTAGCAATGATGAGGGTATTGCGAAAAATGCCACCAAAGTTTGGCAGGGTTCCACGGACTACAACCAGTTTATTGATTCTGACCAGAAATTGAGGGATACCGACGCTAAAAACATTATCTTTGAATGGATACCGGATACCATTATTTAT
>CAZFCX010000011.1:0-1780 GCA_964517825.1 uncultured Bdellovibrionales bacterium | reverse complement strand
TAAATACCAAAGAGAAAATGCCGGGCAAAATAAAAGCGTATTATTTTGTTAAACTGATTTTATTCATATTTTTGTTCTCGCTTGTTTTTATGCCATTGGGGAGTAAGGTATGGACTTCGGTTTTTTGGCTAATGGCGATTTTTATCGGTTTGCCGATTTATTTGATTTTGTTGGTTGATTATTCGGCTTTTAATTTTATTATTGAAGAGGGTAAAATAACCTTAAATTCGGGCGTTATCGTTAAACGTTCCAAGACGATTGCTTTTGATAAAGTGCAGAACGTGGAAAGCGTAAGCGGGATTTTACGCCGTATGTTTGGATTATCTACGGTCGAAGTTTGGACTTCATCGGCTTCGCAGATAAATGTGCATAAAGCTGAAAGCGAGAACGCGCCGGACGGCAGATTGACTTTGCAAACACCAAATGCCGAATGGCTGAAAAATTATATTTTGGACAAGCAAGCAAAGAAATAATATGGCGAATTTTTTTGTCTGGATTGCGGTTTTGTTTGTCGGGATATTTTTGGCAATCAAATTTTTTGAATATCGGAAGGGAGACGGCGGGTTTGAGGAAAAACGGGGCAAGGAATACAAATACGAAAAAAAGCGATTTTTTATGACGCGGGCCGAGCACCAGTGCTATGACGCGCTGGTTGAGGCGGTAGGCAAGGACTATTATATTTTTCCTCAAGCACACCTTACTTCAATTGTTGATCATAAAATCAAGGGCCAGAATTGGCGTGGTGCTTTCCGTCATATTGATGAAAAATCAGTAGATTTTGTTTTGTGCGATAAGAATTATATTGCCCCAAGGCTGGCCATTGAGCTCGATGATCGAACCCATGAACGCATGGACAGGAAATTGCGGGATGGCGAAGTTGAACGTATTCTCAGAAGTGCCTGCTTGCCGTTATTGAGATTGGATAACCACGGGCAATTTAACTCAAGCGAGCTTTCCCAAAAAATTAAAACCTTCCTTGTTGGAAATAGTGAAAAGTAAGGTAGGACAAAATGATAATATGGAAATAAATCCTTTGCATTTTGAATTTCGGATAGAAGCGATAACTCTGATCAAGGGGCAAGTTAGAAACGCGAAAGTGTTTTATGTTAAGCAAAAAGGAGAATTAGAAGAGGGGTGGGGGTTAGCAAATAAGAAAGGACCAAAAATTTATATACTTAGTTTTAATAAAGAGGTAATCTATGTTGGGATCACTAAGCAACCGTTGCTTACGCGTTTTCGGCAAGGACTCACTGCTACTGGGGAAAATGGTTATCACGGTTATCGTTGGAAGGAATTGGCAAACAAGGGCAAGTCCAAGCCTATCTCCCTATTTGTTTATAAATTTGATAATGAAGAAAGAACGGAGGCGATAGAGGCTGAAGTTGCTTATTTGATTAGGGACAAAACGAATAAATGGCCGAAGTATCAAACGGAGATACATTTTCATCAAGCCAACAAAGAAGAAATCTTGATAGCTAAGCAAATCTACGATCAAGTTTTTGCCGAGAGCAAATAAACTTTCCGCAAAATTAAGTAATCTTAGAAATAGTGGATGGAGGGGTGTAATCGATAAAGTATATTTGTCTTTGTGTGCTATTGTGCCAAACAGGTTCGAACATCGTTTGCCAGACGGCCCTGCTAAAGTTTGAAACAAAAATTAACAGACCTTCTGTGGGAAATCCGAACCGGTAATTAGCCGGCGCGGTTTTTTGTTGGCGGGGCAGGTAATTGTTGCATAATCGTATCAAAATGCTACAATTAGGGTAAAATTATGCAACAA
>CAZFCX010000010.1:18613-20943 GCA_964517825.1 uncultured Bdellovibrionales bacterium | reverse complement strand
GGTGTAGTTATGAATATTATAAAGAAAATTGCCTATGGATTGGCTGGTTATGCCTTGGTTGCTCCTTTAGCTGTTATGGCGCAATTTCAAGCTCCAGGCGGAACTGGCCTTCCAAGCGGAGGCATTGTCGACATTCTCACAAACGGAATGAAATGGCTGCTTGTCATTGTCGGAATTTTGGGAGTTATCGGATTTGTTATTGCTGGTATCATATATTTGACTGCGGCCGGAGATGACGATCAAATTCAAAAAGGCAAAAAAGCCATGGTCTATTCAATCGTGGGGGTTATTGTGGCTCTATTGGGAGTTGTTATAATCAAAGCGGTTCAAACATTATTGGGAGGCCAACAATCAAACTTCTAGGTTTCAAATTTTGTATACAAAATTAAAACGACCCCGATCAAAATCGAGGTCGTTTTTTGAAAATTTTTGCTTGCTCATGAATTTTATTGGATTTTGTATTTGTTAAAATACTCTTTATATGATATAATAACAAAAGAGCAAATAATAAAAAAACTTGTTAATTTTTTATAAAAAATTATCCAAAAAAAGATTTAACAAGACTTAAAAACATGTTAACAAAAATTAAAAAAACTCTTGCAGCATCCTTTTGCATTTTAACGGCATTTTTTGCTAAGGGAGTCTTGGGCGCTACCACTGGCTTGTCAATTTCTAATGACTATAATATGCCATCCGGAACTATTTCGGACATAATCTCAGGATTTCTTTCTTGGCTGCTGGTAATTTTTGGAGTATTGGGCATAGTAGGTTTTGTAATTTCGGGCGTTATCTATTTGCTTTCAACTGGTGATGACACTGCTATTGAACGTGCAAAAAAAGCCATGATGTATTCTATTTTAGGTATTGTTATAGGTCTTGCCGGATTCGTAATTATGCAGGCGGTCTTTTGGATGCTGCAAGGAAGCGATACATTTTAATTTTTGTTAATTTTTTTGAATAAAAGACAAATATGCTAAAAAACAAAAAAATGTTTGCAAAAATTTTTTTAAAGGGGGCAACTACTATAGTGGCTGGGGCAATCTTGGCAGTCGAATCGGCTTGGGCAGCTACTACTATCAGCTGTGAAACAATTGCAGGAGTTTGTATCCCAACATCTACCGGACTTTCTTCGGCAGCAGTATCGGATATTCTATCAAATGTCGCCTCTTGGTTGTTGGGCATATTTACAACCGTGGCAATCATAGCTTTTGTAATTTCCGGAGCCCAGTATCTTTTATCAGCCGGTGAAGAAAAAATAATTGAAACTGCCAAGCGAAACATGAAATATTCTATAGTAGGAGTTATTGTAGGACTTTCCGGATTTATTATTATACAGGCAGTTTCTACTGCATTAAAAACAGGCAGTTCTACTTTTTAGGAGTGGCTGTTTTTTGTTGACAAAGGTGACAAAGGTTTGACAATGTTCGGATATTTTGATAGTATTGTTTCAGACGGGTAAGGATTTTTCTGGGTTCGCACGAGTGCGAACTTTTTTCTTTAAATAGGACATTTTTAATAATTTAACTTTTATAATAAAAAATATGCCACGTAAGAAAAAACAAGTTGATGAAGTAAGTCAAAGCGGAAGACTAGGCGAATTTGGGAGTGCCATTATGCAGATTGCCGAGGAAAAAGGCATTCCGAAAAATATTGTCATTGAAACAATTGAAGCTGCTTTGGCGGCGGCTTATAAAAAAGATTACGGAAAACGGGGACAAAAAATTCGCGCTGATTTTAATGATGTTGACGGCAGCACCAAATTTTTTCTGCAAAAAGACGTAGTTGATGAAACAACCAGAGAGTTCGTTTCTGAAGACGAAGAAGCTGAGGTTGAGGAAAAAAATTCCGAAATCATTGAAGGAGAAGAAAAAATGCCTCGCTACAATCCGGAACGCGACCTGCTTTTGGACGAAGCCAAGAAAATCAAAAAAGGCGCCAAGGTCGGAGATGTGATTGAAATTGAATTGCCATCCCAAAGCGAATATGGACGTGTAGCCGCCCAAACCGCCAAGCAGGTTATTATTCAAAGAATCAGAGAAGCCGAAAGGGATTCAATGTTCGCGGAATATAAAGGCAAAGAAGGAGAAGTGGTGAGCGGAACCGTGCAAAGGATCGAAGGGCGCAATGTTTATATTGATCTGGGCAAGTCAGTCGGTGTTTTGTTCCCATCAGAACAAGTTCAGGGAGAAATGCTTCGTATCGGGCAAAGAGTCAAAGTCTATTTATACAAAGTTGAGTCAGATCCCAAGGGTCCCGGCATAACTCTGAGCCGCACGCATCCTGATATGGTGAAGAAACTTTTTGAACTGGAAGTTCCGGAAATTTTTGCC
>CAZFCX010000010.1:551-18562 GCA_964517825.1 uncultured Bdellovibrionales bacterium | reverse complement strand
TCAAGTCTATCGCCCGCGAAGCCGGATCACGCACGAAAATTGCCATTGCCTCCAATGAAGAAGGAGTTGATCCGATCGGGTCATGTGTTGGACAAAAAGGGATCAGGGTGCAGGCCGTGATTGAAGAATTGGGCGGAGAAAAAATTGATATTATCGAGTGGGATGAAAAACCGGAAAAATTTATCGCTTCAGCCATTAGCCCGGCCAAAGTTTTGTCAGTGGAATTGAATGAAGAAAGGCGAGAAGCCAAAATTACCGTGCCAAAAGATCAATTGTCACTGGCAATCGGCAAACAAGGGCAAAATGTGCGTTTAGCAGCCAAACTGACCGGTTGGAAAATTGATGTGCTTGGCGCTGCTGTTGAAGCGAAAGAAGAAACCAAAGAAGCAGAAAAAGCTGAAGAATAGTATCCGAAAAGCGCCCTACGAAAGCGCACATCCGAAATTTCGTAGATTCGTATTTAATTTGTAGTTTCGTATCGGTCATATGTAATAATTATTTAATTTTTTCGTTTTTTTATCTGCCAAACATGCGCAGAAAGAAACGAGCAAAGTAATATGTCAGTAGAAGTCTATGCAATCGGCGCAGCACTTCTCTCAATCGCTTTTGCTCTCTATCTCAGCTGGAAAGTCAAAGGACTTTCAGCAGGAGAAGGCAAAATGGTTGAAATCGCTGCCGCCATCAAAGAAGGCGCTAAAGCTTTCCTAAACCGCCAGTACAAAACCGTAGCCTATGTGGCTATTGTGGTAGCAGTTATCCTCTATTTCTCGCTGGGACTTAATGCCAGCGTCGGATTCTTGATCGGCGCTATAGCTTCAGCCTTGGCGGGATATATCGGTATGAATGTTTCTGTCCAGGCAAACGTCAGAACCGCTCAGGCGGCCAAATCTGGCCTCAGAAAGGCTCTGGATGTGGCTTTTAAGGCTGGATCAGTGACTGGACTTTTGGTGATTGGTTTGGGTCTTTTGGTGGTTGCTGGTTTCTATTGGGTTACAGGCGATGTTAAAGCCCTAATCGGTGTGGGTTTTGGAGGCAGTTTGATCAGTGTTTTTGCCAGACTTGGAGGTGGAATTTTCACCAAAGCGGCTGATGTAGGGGCAGATTTGGTCGGCAAAGTTGAAGCTGGAATTCCGGAAGATGATCCGAGAAATCCAGCAGTGATTGCTGACAATGTGGGTGACAACGTGGGTGATTGCGCAGGCATGGCAGCTGATCTTTTTGAAACTTATGCGGTAACTGCAATCGCGGCTATGATTTTAGGTTCACTGACTTTTGCAACTTTTGGCGCAGCGGTGGTTTTCCCATTAGCTATCGGTGCAGTTTCCATCATCGCTTCTGTTTTGGCTGTCTATTTTGTGCGTCTTAGCGACAAAGACAATGATAATGGCGACAAGATTATGAAAGCTTTGTATAAAGGTTTGATTGCCGCTTCAATTTTTGCGCTTATTGGTTTCTACCCAATCACTAAATCTTTGATGGCTGGCAATGGCGCCTATGATTTTTTTAATCTTTATCTGACAGCTGTGATCGGAATCCTAGTTACTGCGGCGATGGTGATCATTACTGAATACTATACTTCCAAAAGTTATCGTCCAGTTAAAGAAATTGCCAAAGCTTCTAAATCCGGTCACGGAACAAATGTAATCATGGGCTTGGCGATGGGAATGGAAGCTACAGCGCTTCCAATCGTAGCGATTGTGCTTGGCATCATTGCTTCTTTCTGGCTGGCTGGACTTTATGGCGTGGCAATTGCGGCTATGAGCATGCTTTCAATGGCGGGAATTATTGTGGCGATTGATTCATTCGGACCGGTGACAGACAATGCCGGCGGAATTGCTGAAATGTCAGAACTCGGACCGGAAATCAGAAAAGTAACTGATGCATTGGATGCGGTTGGCAACACAACCAAAGCCGTGACCAAGGGTTATGCAATTGCTTCAGCCGGATTGGCTGCTGTTGTGCTCTTTGCTTCATACGCTCAGGAGCTTATTGAAAAGGGTGCTTCGATTAATTTTGATTTGAGCGATGTCAATGTTTTGACCGGTTTGCTTATCGGTGGCATGCTTCCATATTTGTTTTCTTCAATCAGTATGCGCGCAGTTTCCAAGGCGGCAGGCTCAGTCGTGGAAGAAGTTCGCCGACAATTCAGGGAAATCAAAGGCATTATGGAAGGCACAGCTAAACCTGATTATGCAACTAGCGTTGATATTGTGACTAAAGCGGCTCTCAAAGAAATGATTGTGCCGGCGATAATTCCGGTTTTAGCTCCAATTCTAGTCGGCTTCATTTTGGGTCCGGCAGCGCTCGGCGGTCTTTTGGTTGGTTCAATCATTACCGGAATTTTTCTGGCAATATCTATGACGAGCGGCGGTGGTGCTTGGGACAATGCCAAAAAATTTATTGAAGACGGACAATATGGCGGCAAAGGTTCTTTTGCTCATCAGGCCGCTGTGACTGGAGACACTGTGGGCGATCCATACAAAGACACAGCCGGTCCAGCCATCAATCCAATGATTAAAATTATCAATATTGTCGCGCTTTTGATTGCAGGATTTATTATCTAATTCTAAATAATTTTAGATTTTGTAATCTTTCATCGCCCATTTCCTATTCGGAGCACGCTCGCTCATTCCGGCGATTCGCTTGCTCCGATTTTGTCCTCGCTCTTTACGCCTTATCGGCGTAAATCCAAGCCCGCTTGGACAAAATAGTCTCCTCATAGGAAATAGGCTCGAAAGCTTATAAAAAGCTTGTAAAGCAATAATATTTTAAAGTAATTTTTGTTATGGCTATAAATTCAGAAATCAAGAAGCTGCCCGAATCAGAGGTGGAAATAAAAATCAGCGTTTCCTGGGAGGAATGGGAAAAATATATCGATCAAGCTGCGGCTGATTATTCCCAAGAAATTAAAATCGAAGGTTTCCGCGCCGGCAAAGCTCCGAGAAATATGGTGGAGCAAAAAGTGGGCAAGGGCGCGCTTTTGGAAGCGGCAGCGCAAAAAGCCATTCAGGGAACTTTTCCGAAAGTTTTGGAAGAAAATAAAATCGAAGCTATTGGCAAACCGAGAGCGGAAATTTTGAAACTGGCCGAAGGCAATGATTTGGAATATAAAATTGCGGTTGCCGTGGTTCCGGAAGCCAAGCTTAAGCCCTGGAAAAGTGCGATTGAAAAAATAAACAAGGAGTATGCGAAGAAGAAAGCAGAGGTCACGAAGGAAGAAATTGAAAAAGAATTGGAAAATATCGCCAAAAGCCGTGTGCAACACGTGAAAGTGGAACGTAAAGCCAAGGATGGCGACAATGTGATCATTGATTTTCAGGTCAAGAAAGACGGGGTGCCGATTGAAAACGGTTCCAGTAAAAATCATCCGCTTATTTTGGGCCGCGGCGTTTTTATTCCGGGTTTTGAAGAAAATGTGGTTGGCATGAAAGCCGGCGAAACCAAAGAGTTTGAATTGATTTTTCCCAAGGAATATCATGAAAAAAATCTGGCTGGCAATCCGGCACAATTTTCCGTAACAGTCAATGAAGTTCAGGAACGGAAAACCCCGGATCTTTCCGATGAATTTGCCAGATCTTTGGGAGAAAAATTTAAAAACCTGGAAGATTTGCGCAAAAGCGTGGTTGAAGGCATGGAAGAAGAAAAGAAACACGAGCTCAAAGAAAAAAGACGCGGTGAATTTATTGAAGCACTGATTGCCAACCTTGAAGTTGAGCTTCCGGAAGTTCTGATTCATGAAGAACTGCACAAAATGATCGGTGAGTTTGAGATGCAGCTGCAGGGCATGGGAATGACTTTTGATCAATATCTAAAACAAATTAGCAAATCCATTGATGATATTGAAAAAGAATGGGAACCGCAGGCCGAAAAACGGGTGAAAGCCGCCTTGGCTTTGGAAGAATTGGTCAAGGAAGAAAAAATCGAAATTCCAGCCGAAGAAATCGAAGCGGAAATGAACAAAACTCTGGCGCAATATAAAAAAATCAAAGATGTGGAAAAGAATATTGATCTGGCTAGATTGTATAATTATGTCAAGGGCATGATGCAGAATGAAAAAGTGTTGGAGATGCTAGAAAACATTAAATAATTTTGAATTTCCAATTCCGAATTTCGATTGAATGCTTGAATTCTGAATGTCTAAAAATTAAAACATTGTAGCATTAAGACTTGATTCAAAATTCTAAATTACAAAATTTAAAATTAAATTTATGAATAATCAATATCTCATTCCTACGGTTATTGAAAAAACTAACTACGGCGAAAGGGCCTATGATATTTATTCCCGCCTGCTTAAAGACAGAATAATTTTCCTGGGCACCGCTATTGACGATAGCGTGGCTAACGCAATCATTGCGCAGCTGCTTTTTCTAGACCAGCAAAACAACAAAGAAGACATTAAGCTTTATATTAATTCGCCGGGCGGCATGGTGAGCAGCGCTCTAGCTATCTATGACACGATGCAATATGTGCGCTCGGATGTGCAAACGATTTGCGTAGGTTTGGCGGCTTCAGCAGCTTCCTTGCTTTTGGCAGCCGGCAAAAAAGGCAAGCGCTTTGTTCTGCCGAACGCGGAAGTCATGATTCATCAAGTGATGGGCGGGGCGCAAGGTCAGGCTAGCGACGTCGACATTCATGCTAAACACATTCTGAAAACCAAAGATACACTGAACAAAATTTTAGCCAAACATACCGGCCAAAAAATCGCCAAGGTGGAAAAAGACACCGATCGGGATTATTTCATGAGCGCGCAGGAAGCGGTTGAATATGGAATCGCAGATAAAGTCATCAGCTAACATTTCACAGCTTAGTTAGCTTCATTAGGAAATACGATATTTTAGATAAAAAACTCAGCCCCGAGGCTGAGTTTTTGTATTCTATGAAAAGCTAATAACCTAACGAAACTAATTAAACTGAAAACTGCTTTATTGCAGCATTGGCAGCAAGCTTTCCCCATTCATATCTTCCGGCTTATCGATGCCTAATAAATCGAGAACTGTCGGAGCAATGTCGCTCAGAAGTCCGCCAACTTCATTTTGCTGCCGGACAATTTCTTCCGCAGCCTTTTCGCGGTGATTTGTCGGAGTAACGAACCAGAGCGGAACCGGGTTGGAAGTGTGTTCTGTATTTTTTTCGCCCGTATGGAAATTCTGGATATCTTCAATGTTTCCGTGGTCGGCTGTTACTAACAGGCAGCCGCCTTTTTGCAAAACTGCCGGAATCAGCTGGGAAAGGTTTTTGTCAACAGCTCTAACAGCAGTAATGCAGGCTTCTCTGTTGGCTGTATGGCCGACCATATCGGCATTAGCATAATTTATAACAATAAAATCATACTTATTTTGTTCAACAGCTTCAAGCACTTTTTCGGTTATCTGAGACGCACTCATTTCCGGAGATTCATCAAATTTAGAAACAGCCGGAGAAGGAATCAAAATCCTATCTTCACCCAACCAAGCATCTTCTTTTCCGCCGTTAAAAAAATAGGTAACGTGAGCATATTTTTCTGTTTCAGCAATACGCAGTTGTTTTAAATTTTTTTCGCTCAGAATTTCTCCTATTCCTCCACTCAAATCTACCGGCGGAAAAGCCACCTTAACAGGCAAATCTTTTTCATATTCAACCATGGTTACAAAATCAATTTTCAAAGGAGTCCTCTTAAAACTGTTAAAATCAGGCAAAACAAAAGCCTTAGTGAGCTCTCGCGACCTGTCTTCGCGAAAGTTGAAGAATAAAACGGTATCGCCATCCTTTATGACAGTGGCAGAACCATTTTTATCAGTTATAATCGAAGGTTCAACGTATTCATCAGTCAAGTCCTTGGCGTAAGAATCCTCCAAACATTTTGTTGGATCGGAAAATTTTTCACCTTTACCCTCCGTGAGCAGCCGGTAGGCTTTTTCAACCCTGTCCCAATTGTTATTTCTGTCCATGGCCCAATTTCTTCCGCATAGAGAAACGATTTTTCCAATGCCGATATTTTTTATGTGATCGTTAAGATCTTTTAAAACCTGGATTCCTGAAGTTGGAGGCGAATCCCGTCCATCCATAAAAGCATGAATATAAACCTCATCAAGTTCTTTCTCTTTGGCCATTTCCAAAATAGCATAAATGTGATCTATATAAGAATGCACGCTTCCTCGGCCCACGAGTCCCATAATATGGAAAGCTGATTTTTTTTCTTTTGTTTTTTCCATAATTCCTGATAATTCCGGATTTTTAAAAAAGGATTTATCTTCAATGGCTAAGGTTATGCGGGGCAAGTTCTGATAGATTATTTTTCCAGCTCCAAGCGTCATGTGCCCGACTTCGCTGTTACCTGGTTCACCCCAAAAAAGACCGACAGAAACACCGGAAGCCTGAAGCGTTGTCATGGGATAGTTGGTATCTAATTTGGCAATAGTCGGAAGTTCAGTTTCTTTCAGAACATTTCCCCGGCTATTATTGCTGATGCCCCACCCGTCGAGAACAACAAGGACTACTGGTTTGTACATAATATTTTAATAGCTTAATGTTTTAGCATGTTAACAAACAATGAACTCGATTTTGCCTAGCATTCTGTTAACATGCTAACATGTTAACATGATTAAGCGCTTTTGACAAAAATCGGGTTTCGCGGTAGTATGTTATTGGAGATAAAATTATTTAAATTGACCGATTGATTTGATTGACAACGCAGAAAAGGCTTGAAAACGCGGTTTTTGCATAACTATGAAATTTATTTTCACTTCAAAAATAAATTATACTTGCATTCAATCGTAAAGGCGCCAATGTGCCTGCTTTTTCTCGTTTGTTCTTCATTCGTGTCGGAATGAAAAATATATGGTTACAACTATTATCATAGGCATTTCTATTGGAATTGCAGCTGGTTTTGGCATTGGTTATGTCGCCAGGCAGTCAATTGCCAAAAAACGCCTGGATACGGCGGAGGGTCAAATTGAAAAAATGACCGAAGAAGCGGAAAAAAAGTCTCAGGAAACAATTTTAAGCGCCAAAAATAAAGCGGTAGAAATTTTGGAAGAGGCTAAAAAACTGGAAAAAGAACGTGAAGATCAAATAATCCGCAACGAGCAGCGGTTGGAAAAAAGAGAAACTGCCCTGGACAGAAAAACTGAGGAATTGGAACAAGGGCGCAGAATTTTGGAGCAAAAAGCGGAAGAAATCAGAAAAATAAGAAAAGAATCGGAAGAAGCCAGAAAAAAAGAACTGGCCAGACTGGAAAAAATAGCTGGACTTTCCAAGGAACAGGCCAAGAAGATATTGCTTCAGTTGACTGAAGAGGAAAATCGCGATGCAATTGCCAAGCATATTGCCAAGATTGAAAAAGAAGGAGTTGAAGAAATAGAAAAAAGAGCCAAGACTCTTATGACCAGCATCATCCAGAAATATGCCGGTTCGCACTCAGCCGAAGTGGTCACAACAACTGTGGCGATTCCTTCAGATGAAGTAAAAGGCCGGATTATCGGACGCGAAGGGCGCAATATCAAGGTTCTGGAAAAAATGACCGGAGTTGAAATTATCGTGGACGATACTCCAGAAGCCGTGGTTATTTCCGGATTTGATCCGGTGCGGCGCGAAATTGCCAGAATAGCTTTGGAAAAACTGATAAATGACGGACGCATTCATCCAACCCGTATTGAAGACGCGGTAGAATTTGCCAAAAAAGAAATCGACAACAAAATCAAAGAAGCCGGCGAAACAGCCACTTATGATCTGGGCATTGCGGGACTTGATCCGAAGCTTGTCTATTTGCTTGGAAGACTGCGATATAGAACCAGTTTTGGCCAAAACGTGCTGCTGCACTCTCTGGAGGTTGCGCATCTTTCTGGAGCTTTGGCGGCTGAACTGGGAGCTGATGTGGCGGTGGCTAAAAAAGCCGGGCTTCTGCATGATATCGGCAAAGCTGTCGACCATGAAATTCAAGGAACACACATCGAAATCGGCATCAAAATTTTAGAGAAATTTAAAATGCCGAAAGAAATTATTGACGCGGTCAAATCGCACCACGAAGATTATCCTTTTGAAACCCCAGAATCTTTCATTGTTGCTGCAGCTGACGCTATTTCTGCCAGCCGTCCGGGTGCCAGAAAAGATACGGTGGAAAAATATTTGAAACGCTTGGAAGAACTGGAAGCTACAGCCACTTCATTTTCCGGAGTGGAAAAAGTTTATGCCATTCAAGCCGGAAGGGAAATCCGCGTCTTTGTTAAACCGGAAGAAATCGATGATTTAGGAGCACTTAAATTAGCCAGAGAAATTGCTGACAAAATCGAACAGGATCTGAAATATCCTGGTGAAATCAAGGTCAATGTTCTTCGGGAAACGAGAAGTGTAGAATACGCACGTTAATAATTTCGAATTATGAATTTTGAATTTCGAATAAAATCCTAATGTTTTAAACATTAAGAAATTAATTCATTCAAAATTGATTAAAAATTTAAAATTAGAAATTTAAAATTCGCCCTTTGGGCGGTGTGTATAACATTATTTGCTTTATTTGTGGGAAAAAGAGTATAATAACAAAAACGATAATCTAATATACAAACTAGAAAGGCAGGTGATATTATGGCTAATGTAAACAAAGACGCTTTAGTTGACGCAATTGCTGCCAAGACTGATTTGGCAAAAAAGGCTGTAGAAAGCGTTATTGAAGCTCTCGAAGAAAAAATCACCACTGAAATCAGACAAGGCAATAAAGTTACTTTGACTGGATTTGGAACTTTCAGAGTTTCAAACAGAGCTGCTCGCGAAGGAATCAATCCTCAAACAAAGGCAAAAATCCAAATCCCAGCTATGACTGTGCCGAAATTTACAGCTGGCAAGGCTCTTAAAGAAGCTGTCAAATAGATTTGTTTTTTCAAATCTTTTTAGATAAATAAAATCTCCCGTTTTGCGGGAGATTTTGTTGTAAAAGAACGACTATTGCCTCGCACTAATTTGGCACTTTTTTTAAAATTTTTCATCTGCTGGGCAATGTTGAAAAGAAATATTTTGATAAAACATGTTTTGATTTGCTCTTGCGCCTTTGGCGCAGTGCCAATTTAGTGCGGGGTTGCCAAAGTCTAAATAATGTGCTAATAATATAAGAAGCTCGTAATTAATAATTTTTAGCAAATTTCGCCTTTCTATTGCTCTCAGGATGCGAAATTTCAAAAACCGAAGTGCCAATCAAAAAATCAGCTAAGAAGTATATGCGCGTGACCGACAGGAAAACGCTCAAGAACAGAAAGATCAAGGGCGTGCTCAAGAATGCCATTAAGGAGACAAAAGAATCTCTCTCGGCCGGAAAGATCGACGAAGCGCAGAAAGCTCTCAAAGCTGCGATCAAAGCGATCGACAAAGCCACTCAGAAGAAAGTGCTCAAGAAAAATACCGCCGCACGAAAGAAATCCAGATTAAACGCGATGGTTAAAAAAATCGCTTTGAAAAAATAAACAGTGATATTTAAAAAGGCCGGCGGATTTCCGTCGGCTTTTTAGTGTTAATTCGTTTGTTTGTTACTTTATGCGTTTTTTACATCTGCAGGTATTTACATTAGCAGATTTGATGCCATTTGAAATTCCATGGCACACAGGGCAGAACTCTGCCTTACATGTATCACAATTGTGATCATCAACTTCTCCAACACGGCATACGGGACAACTTCCTTCGCAGCCACAATTAGACATAAACAAACCTCCTTTTTCTAAATTTACTAAAATGCTAATAAAAGTATCAAGGGCTAAAACCGGATCAATTTTGCCGGTTTTGGCGTCTTGGTCGATTTGGGCGAGATCACGCAGCATTTGTTTGGTTTTTTCCAATGAAAGACTCCGAACCTGAGAAAGTGATTTTTGCACGACAAAGGGATGCAAATTGGCAGCCTTAGCGATTTGCGATGCATTGGCCATTCCTTGCCAATAGAAGTCGCCGATTTTTAGGAGTGTCCGGATTTGGTAGGTATACATGGAAAGAATGTAAAAAACATCTTCGCCCTTGGCGATTTGTTCGTGAAAAAGAGAAAGCGCGCGTTCTTTGTGTCCGCTGGCCAAGGCTTCGATTGTTTCAAACATTGTGGAATCAATTTTGCCTTTAACCAATTTTTTGACATCTTCATCGGAAATCGTGCCAGTGACTTTATAATTTATCAACTTATCAATTTCATTGCTGAGTGCGTAGAGATCATTGCCGGTTTCCGACAACAGAAGATTGAGCGCGCTGCGGGAAAATTGCGCCTGAGGCGAAAAACTTTTAGCATAACCCAAAGCCCAATTGGTAAGCTGAGCGCCATTTAGGGGCGCAAATTCCTGCTTTTTGGAATGGGCAATCAAAAATTTGAAAAGCGCAAGATTTTTTTTGGGCATTCCTTCTTCAAAAAATATAACGATTGAATCGGTATCTTTTTCTAAAGGAGGATTGGATTCTAAAAAATTTAAAACCGCTCTTTGTCTTTCCAGTAATCCCTGAGTCAAAATATTTTTCACAATCACCAGTTGTTTTTTAGAGAATAGCCCCTGCGAAGAAAGGACGTTTTCCAAACTTTTGTTTTCAGAACTGTTTTCATAGTCAAGAACGCTCAGGTCAGTGCCTGAGCTATTCTTTTCCAAGTATTTGTTTTTGAGGGCGCTGAGTTTTTCGTGGGAACGGAAAGTATCAACGCCGTATAGAAAAATAAACATATTCTCAATAATTTCTAATTTCTAATTTCTAATTTCTAAACAATGTAATAATGATAAAATGTTTAAAACATTAAAAATTAAGACATTGAAAATTCATTAAAAATTTAAAATTGAGAATTGAAAATTTAAGCCGAGGGTGTCCATCTAAGCGCTTGGCCCGGATCAATAATGTCAACCCAAATCTGTCCCGGTACGAATTTAATTTCCTG
Source organism: uncultured Bdellovibrionales bacterium (assembly GCA_964517825.1). Lineage (GTDB taxonomy): Bacteria > Patescibacteriota > Minisyncoccia > Moranbacterales > GWC2-37-73 > JAKLIP01. The sequence goes on along the minus strand of CAZFCX010000010.1, from coordinate 7,701 downwards.
TCCCGATTCATCATAAAAGAAAAGCTTGCTGTCTATTTTTGACTTATCTTTTTTCCAAGTCCCTTTGTACTGCTGACCGTTCATATAGTAGAAAGCTGAACCAGAATCGGCGCTATCAAACCATGGATCGCCAATCTGAACATTGACATACTGTTCGCCGACTTTAATAGGTGCCGCATCAGCTATAAGAACCACTACATTTTTTGGGGCAATTCTCTCTTTTGTATTTCTATCGGTATCAGCAACGCCGCCCCAAGTTCTCTTGTATGAATTTGTGGCTTTGTCGTAATCATATTCAGCATCATAGGGCTTAGCGTAAGCTACCCGCAAATTTCCTCCGTTTGGTCTTTGATCCAAGGCTACTTCGGCTTGATGTGGATAACCGGAAAATTTATTTTCTGTGCTATATCCGAAATTTTTAGCACCTTCAATCAAATCTGCGAATTTTGCATAACCGGAATCAACTCCGCGTTCCATGCCTTCTTTTCTGAAACAATATTGCCCAGCTGATTTTCCGGCATCATTATTGCAGTTCATATCGTCGATGATGCCGCTATTAAGAACTTCTTTGAACTGTTCTATGTCAGCGCGTCCCCAGTGGACATAAATCGAATCCAGACTTTTAGCAATGTGCACGAAATCATGGCGGGCGCTGCGCATTGAACCGACTTCTTCCGGAGTAGTGCATCCATAAACTCCCATGAGGCGAGTAATGCTGCCATAAACAGCAGACATTTCAAAAACCATATCAGCTTGGGAAAGTCCGGCTAAAGGACGAGCAAGCACATCAGCTGGTTGCATGACAGCAAATGTTCTTTTATTCCAGTTTGCGCAGGCAATGCCGGTAATTGGGCTGACGTCGCCTTGGTTGGCGGCTGGAGCGTTTGATTCGGCCGGTTTTTGATTTAGCTCGATCTGTTTAACATTTTTACTTCTTAAAATTTGGCGCCCCTTGGTGAAATAAAAAATACCGCCAACAACGATTGCGGCCACAAGGACGACTATGACTATTTGTTTTCTACTCATCTTTTTTGTATTATTAATTTTTTTAATTTTGACATTTTGGGCAATAGAAAATGCTTCTTTGCCCCAATGTTGATTTCTTAATTATTGTAGCACATCTTGGACATTTTTTTCCAGTCTTGCGATAAACCTTGAGAACTTTCTGAAAATTGCCCGGTGCGCCGAAGGTGTCGCGATAGTCGCTGTTGGATGTCCCGCGCATCTTTATGGCTTTTTTAAGCACCATAAAAATAGTCCGATATAGCTTAATACGCTCCTGGTCGGATAAATATTCAATCTTTTTTTGCGGCAGGATGTTGGCTAAATGTAAAATTTCGCTGCGATAAATATTGCCGATGCCGCTCATGAGCTCTTGTTCCATCAGAACCAGCCCGACAGCTCTATTTTTTCTCTTCTCTAAAATTTCTTCAAATTTTTTCAAAGTGAATTTTTTGTCCATCACGTCGATGCCCAGTTTTTTGATTTCCGGCAGAGCGTTTATTTTTTTAGTATCATCTAAAACAATCTTGGCAAATTTTCTGACATCGGAAAACTCCACATTCAGTTTCTTAGGCTTTAACTTCTTAGCTTCCAGCTTCCAGATATGATGAATATAGCCATTCACCTTATCGGAAAAATAATCATTAGAACTTTTAACTTTTAACTTTGCACTTTTAACTAATAAGTGTCCCGTCATCTTAAGATGAATGTACAGCGTTTTATTATTAGATAAATCTATAAAAATATTTTTTCCAATCCGGCGCACGTTCAAAATTTTTCGATTTCGAATTTCTTTCTTGAATTTTTCCAAAGATAAATTTTTGATGGCTTTCGGCCAATCACTCCAAAAATCGACTATGGTATAGCCGACAATTTTTTGTTTTAAATCTGAAACAATAGTTTGAACTTCGGGTAATTCGGGCATAAGCGCTCCGCTTAAGTTTAAAGTTAAAAATGTAAAGCTAAAAGTTTTGGAGTTCCGCTTTGCGGAACATTTTTGCATAACCAGGAAACCCCGCACGCCCGAGGAGAGGTCCGAAGGAGATCCGAGGGATGTGCGGGGATGAATGGTTTCCATTCATCCTAGCTAATGCTAGGATGATTGCATGAGAATTCAAAGCCTAAACCATTCCACATATCAACATCAGTATCACATAGTTTGGGGTACTAAATACCGCAGAAAATATCTTAAGGAATATGTGAAACCTGAATTTCTGGCAAGTCTTTATGCTACGGTAAAGAAATATCCCACACTCCATATTCACGCAGTAAATGTTGATAATGACCATGTTCATCTTCAAATAGAAATACCTCCGAATATCTCTGTTGCCGTCGCCGTAAAAACCCTAAAACAAAGAGCCAGTTTACATTTAAAAAAGAAGTTTAAATTCATCAGAGAAATGTATATCGACGGCAACATCTGGAGTGTGGGATATTTCTCATCCACAATTGGACTCAATGAAACCCAAATCAAAAAATATATTGATCATCAAGGACAACAAGATTTACCAACGCAGGCAAGCTTTGAATTCGAATGATCCCAAAAGAAACCCCGCACTAGCGAAGCGTGTGCGGGGAGTGTCATTCTAACTAAAATAATCCCAAAATAATCCTTAAAAAAAGATTATTTTTTTAGTCTTGTTAATTGCAGTTTTTTGGAATAAAATTAAAACATTACATAAAAAATCAAATTGATGGATATTTCTGCCATTAAAAACAAATTTGCCGAGCAGGGCGTGTTCGTGAAACACAGCCTGATTTTGTTTTCCGGCACAATTTTGGTGAATTTTTTCAACTACATTTTCCATTTTGTGATCGGAAGAATGGTGGATGTTGAAATCTACGGGGAAGCCGAATCATTGATTTCCCTGATTGCCATAATTTCCGTTTTTTCAGTGACTCTCGCTATGATAGCGACAAAATATTCCGCCGCTTGCAAAGCTGAAAATGACCAAGATGGCAGCCGTCAAATCCTGAGCTACTTCAACGGAAAAATTTTCAAATTCGGATTGCCGATCTTTTTTGCCGCCATTCTGCTGACGCCTGTTGTCGGCAAATTTCTCAACATTGAAAACAATTTCGCTTTGGTTTTAATCTGGATCACGATGCTCATGTCTTTTTTCTACTCAATCAACTCGGGAACTTTGAGCGGCTGGCAGAAATTCAGATACATAAGCCTCAACGGAATTTTAGGCGCGGCTGTCAAATTGATCTCGGGAATAGTTCTGGTCAAAATCGGCTTTGCCCTGAACGGCATCGTCGGCAGTTTTGTTTTAGGCTCGCTCGTCACATATCTCGCATCCGTAGCCGTCATTAAATGGATGGTTCTTAAGAAAAAAAATACGGATACAATCGCGGAAAACAAACCGACTTCTTTTGATTTTGGAGAAATCAAAAAATTTATCCTGCCGGTTTTTGTCGGCAATCTGGCCATAACACTAATGTGCAACATGGACATGGTTTTGGCGAAACATAATCTGGATGCCATAGCCGCGGGGCAATACGGCGCGCTCAATGTGGCTTCCAAAATAATCTATTTCGTGACCGGAATCGTTGCCAGCGTGCTTTTCTCGATGTCGTCCGAAAGCAACCATAAAGGAGATTCCGCAAAACCGCTTATGAAAATAGGGTTGGCGCTGGTTTTTTTTGCCGGAGCTTTTGCCACCGTAATATATTTCTTCTATCCGAAATTGGTTCTCGGAATTCTCTACGGAAGCAAATATTATGGAGTGGCGCCTTATTTGGTCTGGTTTGCGATCGCAGTATCCCTGTTTTCCATTGTCAATGTCATTTTCCAGTATCTTTTGTCAATCCACAAGACAAAAATAGCCTATTTTCTCATCGCCATTGCCGCTACGTTCTCAGGCCTGATTTTTCTTTACGGAAACAGCATAACTGCTATAATAAATATAGTGATACTAATGCAATTTACTGCCATTCTAAGCGGAATTTTTTGCGTATCTAAATCCAAATTCAACCAAAAAATATGAAATTAGTTTCCATCATCATCCCTGTTTATAATGAAGAAAAAAATATTCCTTTGGTCTATGCTGAACTCAGGAAAGTTTTTGCCGAAGCGCAAAATTATTCTTTTGAAATAATTTTTGTCAATGACGGAAGTCGGGACAGATCTATTGAAGAAATCAGAAAATTGTCCGAAGCTGATCAAAACGTAAAGTATATTGATTTTTCACGCAATTTCGGCAAAGAAATCGCCACCACTGCCGGCATCAACAATTGCCAGGGCGACGCTTGCATCATGCTTGATGCCGATCTCCAACATCCGCCGTCAGTCATTCCTGAATTTTTGGCAAAATGGGAAAATGGAGCGGAAGTCGTGGTCGGAGTCAGGAAAAAAAATCACAGAGAATCATTGATAAAGAGTGCAGGCTCTTGGTTCTACTACAAAATTATCAACAAAATTTCCGAAACATCCATCGTCCCAGATGCAACTGATTTCAGGCTTTTGGACCGGATTGTTATTAATGAATTCAACAAATTCAGTGAAAGGAACCGCATGACGCGCGCGCTTATTGCCTGGTTGGGTTTTCGCCGGGAGTATATGCTGTTTGATTCTCCGGCCAGAACGCACGGAAAAGCCGCCTACAGCACGGCGAAACTTATCAAGCTGGCTCTTAGCAGTTTTGTTTCAATGAGCCTTCTGCCCTTGAAACTGGCGGGCTATCTGGGCATTTTCGTCACGGTTGTTTCCGGCCTTCTGGGACTTTTCATTTTTTTGGACAAATATGTCTGGAACGATCCTTTCGGTTTTTCCTTTTCTGGTCCGGCCGCGCTGGCGGTTCTCAACACTTTTTTCATCGGCATTGTTCTTAGTTGTTTGGGTCTCATCGCTCTCTATGTCGGCAATATCCATGGGGAAGTTATCGGCCGGCCGATGTACGTCATTCGAAAGAAAAAGTTGTAAAGTAGAAAGTTATAAAGCCTAATTTTCTCAATAAAAAGGGCATTGCGCATTGTAATATCAAAATTTGACAAAAAAATGATACTATGATATCATTTTTAGTATAAAAAATGATAATAACAATATGATTAATAGACAATTGCAAGCAAAATTGGAAAAAAAGCTTTTTCAGCAAAAAGTAATTATTCTCTATGGCGCGCGCCAAGTTGGAAAAACAACCCTAGTAAAAAAACTCTTGTCTTCTTTTGGCAATGATTCGAAATATCTAAGCTGCGACCAAATATCAGTCCAAAAAGGCTTGGAATCAAAAGATATAGAGCAAATAAAAATTTTTTTAGGAAATTACAAATTGATCGCTCTGGATGAAGCTCAAAATGTCAGTGAAGTTGGAAAAATACTCAAGTTGATTGTTGACTTTTTTCCCGAAGTCCAAATCATTGCGACCGGCTCATCAAGTTTTGACTTGGCGGATAAAGTTTCAGAACCATTAACAGGAAGAAATTTTACTTTTCTTCTATATCCGCTTTCAATTTCAGAAATAGCCCAAAACAGTGATCAAGCAAGAGCTAAATCGGAATTAGAATCTTTTTTGCGATTCGGCATGTATCCTGAAGTTTACACATTGCAAAGCGAAGAAGAAAAAATCGAAAGATTGAATGAAATAGCTTCCGACTATCTCTATAAAGATGTTCTAAAATTCGAAAGAATCAGAAAATCAGACATTGTCAAAAGGCTGATTGAACTTTTAGCTTTGCAACTGGGGCAAGAAGTTTCTTCCACCGAACTGGCCACTCAATTGGGGATAAACAGGATTACAGTGGAAAAATATCTTGATATTCTGGAAAAAAGCTTCATTATTTTCAAGCTGCGTTCGTTTTCCAGAAACAAAAGAAAAGAAATTTCCAAATCATTCAAGGTGTATTTTTTTGACCTAGGCATTCGCAACAGCATTATCCAAAACTTCAATTCGCTGGATTTGCGGACAGACGCCGGAGCTCTTTGGGAAAATTTTTGCATTTTAGAAAGAAGAAAATACCTAGAACAAAAGGGAGAAAGCAAACTGACCTATTTTTGGCGGACTTATGATCAAAAAGAATTGGATTATATTGAAGAATCAGCAGGAAAAATAACCGGTTATGAATTCAAATGGAATGCCAAAAAAATATTTAAGGAACCGGAAGAATTCAAAAAGAGATATGGGGCAGAAATTGAAAAAATCGATCCGGAAAATTTTTGGAATTTTATAGGAATAAAATAAGAAAAATTGCGGCAAAATGTTTGGAATTGTTTGGGTCTCATTGCTCTCTATGTCAGCAATATCCATGGGGAAGTTATCGGTAGGCCGATGTATGTGATCCGGAAGAGAAAGTTGTAAAGTAGAAAGTAGAAAGTAGAAAGTTAAAAAGTGGAAATTTAAAAATATGAGGATAGAGAAGTTTGAAGATATAATTGCGTGGCAAAAGTCTGATAGATTGACCAGAAATATCTATTTGCATTTTCGTAGTTGCCGCGATTATGGTTTCAAAGATCAAATTCAAGGGGCTAGTGTTTCAATTATGAATAATATTGCAGAAGGTTTTGAAAGAAGAACCAATAAGGAATTTATAAATTTTTTATACATCGCAAAAGGATCCAGTGGCGAAGTTCGTTCAATGCTTAATCTGGCGTTAGAATTTAAGTATATTACAAAGAGTCAATTTCAGGAAGATTATGACTTAGCTGTTGAAATTTCTAAAATAATTTCTGGTTTTATCAAAACTTTATAACTTGATGAACTTGATAACTTAATAAATTTGATTACTTGATAACTTTATGAACTTGATAACTTTATGAACTTGATAACTTTATGAACTTACTCTGGTTTACATGGAAAGATGGAAAAAATCCCTATGCCGGCGGCGCGGAAGTTGTGAACGAAGAGCTGGCAAAAAGATTAGCTCAAGATGGGCACGAAGTTATTTTTTTGGTGCGCGGTTTTGCCGGGGCAAAAAAAGAAGAAATGGTTGATGGATTCAAGGTCATCAGAGTTGGGAACTATCGCACAGTCTACTTTGAAGCATATAAATATTACAAAAAAAATCTGAAAGGCTGGGCGGATTTGGTTATTGAAGAAGTGAACACAATTCCGTTTTTTTGCAATTTATATGTTAAAGAAAAAAGCATTTTATTTTTTCATCAGCTTTGCCGGGAAATTTGGTTTTATGAGATGAACATCATTAAGGGTTT
>CAZFCX010000010.1:0-541 GCA_964517825.1 uncultured Bdellovibrionales bacterium | reverse complement strand
AGGAACGTCATCACAGTTTCCGAAAGCACCAAAAAAGATTTAAACAGATTTGGTTTTCGGCGAGATAAAATAAAAATAATCAGCGAAGGAACGCATATTGATCCGGTCAAAGAGTTAAATATTGAAAAATTTGAAAAACCCACGATCTTGAGTCTTGGAGCATTAAGGTCTATGAAACGGGCTGATCAGATCATTGCCGCATTTGAAATTGCAAAAAATAAAATTTCTGATTTGCAGCTTATTATAGCTGGGGATACAACCGGAAAGTTTGCCAAAAAAATTATTAAAACAATAGAAACATCAAAATATAAAGATTCAATCCAATGTTTAGGCAAGATTAGCAGAGAAAAAAAGATTGAACTGATGCAAAAATCACATCTCATTGCTGTCACTTCCGTCAAAGAAGGCTGGGGACTTGTTGTCACGGAAGCCAACTCGCAGGGAACTCTGGCGGTTGTCTATGATGTTGATGGTCTCAGAGATAGCGTCAGAAATGGGGAAACGGGGATAGTTTGCGAAAAAAACAATCCTGAAAATCTGA
>CAZFCX010000009.1:0-21675 GCA_964517825.1 uncultured Bdellovibrionales bacterium | reverse complement strand
ACGAGATATGGATTTGTATATTAGTACAAATTCGTAGTTCGTAGAGAAATACATGAGGATTAAAAAAGGAGATACAATTAAAAAGATTGCCGGCAAAGACAAGGGAAAAGAAGGCAAAGTCATCCGAACCATTCCAAGCGAAGGAAAAATTGTTGTGGAGAAAATGAATATTGTCAAAAGACACAAACGTCCCCGTCGTGAGGGAGAAAAAGGGCAGCGTGTTGAAGTTCCGGCTGCGTTTGACGCATCCAATGCTATGCTTGTCTGTCCGGGATGCGGAAAACCGACCAGAATTGGTTATGCCTTTGTTAAAGAAAAGAAAATGCGTATCTGCAAAAAGTGTAAAAAAGAATTTTAACCTTTACGAATTACGAATCAGTACGAATATACTAATGTGAAGAAGATTAAATTTCCTACACAAAATAATCAAAATTACATTAGTATATTAGTAAAAATATTAGTAATTAGTAAAGAAAACACATGAACATAATTTCAGCAAAAGAAAAATACGCTAAAGTAGCCGCTCCTGAATTGAAGAAAAAATTCGGCTATAAAAGCATAATGGCTGTGCCTCGGATCAAGAAGGCTGTGGTTAATGTTGGAATTGGAAAAATTGTCAAAGAAGGAGATAAAATTGATGAAGTTGTAAGTTCAATCACGGCCATTACCGGACAAAAACCTCTGAAAACCAAAGCGCGAAAAGCCATTTCCGGCTTCAAAGTCAGAGAAGGTATGGAAGTTGGAGTCAAAGTAACACTGCGCGGCCAAAGAATGTGGCAATTTATTGATAGATTTATTAATGCGACTCTCCCGAGAACCAGAGATTTCCAGGGAATCAACAGAAAATCAGTCGACAAAGACGGCAATATAAATATCGGCATCAAAGAGCATATGATTTTTCCGGAAATTTCTCCGGAAAGAGTAAAATACGCATTTGGACTCCAGGTTACGATTTCCACCGATGCGGATTCGCAAGAAGAGGGACTGGAATTATTTAAATTATTAGGATTTCCAATTAAAAGCGAATAATAAAATTATAAAGTGATGGCTATCCCGCACCAAATTCCGAATAAAGTTTTTAATAAAAGATTGAAAACTTTTCACGGAATTCGCCTGCGGCTTAGCAAAATTATAGATAAAGATTAAATTAAAGAATTGGTGCGGGATGCTCATTTTTGTAGCTACTCGCTCCGCTCATAGACAAAAATGGCAAAGACATCTACACAAGCTAGAGCAGAAAAGAAACCCAAATTTTCAACCCGCATCGTGCGCCGTTGTTGGCGTTGCGGAAGAAAGCACGGGTATCTCAGAGCTTTTGATATATGCCGGATATGTTTTCGGGAATTGGCTAGCAAGGGAGAATTGCCGGGGGTGAAAAAAAGCAGTTGGTAATAAATAAGTTAAAAATTAAAAGTTCAAAATTAAAAGTTAGGGTACCGCTTCGCGATTTGTAAAAATAATTTGTGAGCGTAGCGAACACCAAAATTTTAGACTTTACACTTTGGACTTTAAACTGAATATATATGTTAGATCCAATAGCAGACATGCTTACCAGAATACGCAATGCGCAAAGAGCCGGGCACAAAGAAGTGTCAGTGCCTTTTTCGAAGTTGAAAATGGCCATTGCTAAAATTTTGGAAGATAGCAGTTTTATAGAATCGGCCAGAAAAGAATCCGAAGGCGATTTATCTTTCATAAAAATATTTTTGAAATATGATGTTGTTTCCAATACTGAAAAAAATCCGGCCATCAGAGAAATCAAGCGTGTCAGCCGACAAGGACAGAGAATTTATGTCAAAAAGACCGATATAAAGAAGATTAAAAACGGATATGGAATTTCCATCGTTTCCACCTCCAGAGGAATAATGACCGGAGACATGGCCAGAAAATTGGGCATCGGTGGCGAAATAATTTGTGAAGTTTGGTAAATGCTAATAATTGCGAATGAGCAAACGAATACATTCGAATTAATTTGTTTGAACATTAGCGACAATTTGCGAATATGTCTAGGATAGGAAAAAAACCAATAAGCATTCCACAGGGAGTTACTGTTACGGCAGATAAAAATGCCATTACTGTTAAAGGCGCCAAAGGAACGCTGACCGTAGAACATCATTTCGATGTTGTTGTTAAGGTTGAAAATAATGAGGTTTTGGTAGAAAAAAAGGGCAAAGGAAAAAATGCTCCGGCTATTTGGGGCACCACAACCCGCGTCATCAACAACATGATTGAGGGCGTAGTCAACGGATTTCAGAAAAAATTGGAACTTAATGGAGTTGGATTCCGCATGTCAGTAGCTGGGAAGAAAATAAATCTAGCTTTGGGTTTTTCTCATCCTGTCGTTGTTGATGTGCCAGAAGATCTGCAGGTAGTCATAGAAAACAACGTGATGACAATTTCCGGAATTGATAAATATAAAGTCGGCCAATTTGCCGCCAACATCCGCGCTTTGAAACCGGTAGAACCATATAAAGGCAAAGGATTCAAATATGTCGGCGAACATGTTCGCAGAAAGGAAGGCAAAAAAGCAGCGAAGTAATAAACGCGATTCAAATCTACGAATGCATTCAAATCAACGAATAAAAATTTGTAGATTGGAATTAATTTGTAGATTGGAATTATAATAATATGAATAAGTCAAATAATACAGATCGTTTGCAAAGAAAGAAAAGAATCCGTGTAAAAATCACGGGCACAACTTCATGTCCGCGTTTAGCTGTGTACAAGAGCTTGCGTGGCATTTATGTCCAGATTATTGATGATTCAAAGGGAAAAACACTTGCGTCCGCTAATTTGACTGAAATAAAGAAAGCCAAAAACACTGTTGAGAGCGCCAAGGAATTGGGAAAATTGATAGCCAAGAAATGTGTTGGAATTAAAATTAAAACTGTAAAATTTGACCGGGCTGGCTATAAATATCACGGAAAAATAAAATCATTGGCGGAGGGCGCCAGAGAAGGCGGACTAGAATTTTAGTAGTCTCTACGAACTACGAATCAATACGAATATACTAATGTGAGACTAATATAATTAAAAGAGAATAACTAAGATTTTAATAGATACAATTGAATACGGGATATGAATTCGTATATTAGTACAAATTCATAGTTCGTAGAGAAATACATGAACAAACGATCAGATAGAAAAAATGTGCGTCGAGAAAAGCCGGAGTTTGATCAGAAACTTTTGGACCTGGCTCGTGTTACCCGCGTGGTCAAAGGCGGACGGCGTTTTCGTTTTCGCGCGACATTGGTAATTGGCGATCGCAAAGGCAGAGTCGGAGTTGGCGTAGCCAAAGGATCTGATGTTTCCGATTCGATTCAGAAAGCTTTCAATGATGCTAAAAAGTCGATGATTACAGTGAAGCTTTCCGGCAACACCATTTCTCATGATGTTCAAATGAAATTAGGCAGCGCCAAAGTTTTACTTAAGCCGGCTCAGGAAGGACACGGAGTTATTGCCGGTGGAGCTGTGCGCGCCGTGGTTGATTTGGCTGGCATCAAAGATATTGTTTCAAAATCTCTGGGAACTTCCAATAAACTAAATGTGGCCAGAGCAACAGTAGCCGCCCTGAAAAGTCTGAAAGCACCGAGAGAAAGAAAGGTTAAAGAAGAAACTAAATAGTCTCTACGAACTACTAATCAATACGAATATACCAATGTGAGACTAATATAATCAAGAGAATAATTAAGATTTTAATAGATACAATTGAATACGGGATATGAATTCGTATATTAGTACAAATTCGTAGTTCGTAGAGAAATACATGCAGATTCATCAACTTAAAACTAAAAAACGCAAAGCCAGAAAAACAATCGGCCGCGGCGGAAAACGCGGAACATATTCCGGCAAAGGCAATAAAGGTCAGAAGGCCAGATCAGGTGCTAAAATTAACCCTTTATTTGAAGGTGGACGTTCTTCGCTTATCATGCGCCTTAAAAAAGTGCGAGGCTTCAAAGCATTTGGCGCCAAAAAGAATGTTGTCAAACTGGAAACATTGGAGAAAAGATTCAAAAATGGCGATACTGTTTCCGTGGAGACTCTGGTTGCAGCTAATCTGGTGAAAAAAACTGAAGCCAAAAATGGCGTAAAGATATTAAACACCGGCAAGTTAAGCAAAAAACTTACGATTGCCAAAAATATTCTTCTTTCAAAATCAGCTAAAGATGCTATCATTAAGGCAGGCGGACAAATCATATAAGCATGCTAACATACAAGCATATTAACAAAATGCTAAAATGCTAAAATGCTAAAATGTTAAAATGATTATTGAAAAATTTACACAAATTTTTAAAGTACGTGAACTTCGCAACAAGATCCTCTTTATTTTGGGGATTCTTGTTATTTTCAGGATTGCTGCCAATGTTCCGGTCCCAGGAGTGGATGTGGAACAACTCAAGAGGCTTTTTGAAGGCAATCAGTTTTTGGGCATGCTCAATGTTTTTTCCGGCGGCGGCCTTTCCAATATTTCAATCGTGATGTTGGGAGTCGGTCCGTACATCACCTCTTCCATTATTATGCAGCTGATGACCATGATTGTGCCCCGCATTGAACAGCTCTACAAAGAGGAGGGCGAAGCTGGAAGACAAAAATTCAATATGATAACCAGATGGCTAACCGTGCCTTTGGCGGCGCTGCAGACATTCAGTATGATTGCTCTTTTGCGTTCGCAAAATGTTATGCAGAGCACTTCTATTTTTGATACGGCGGTTATTATCATGGTCGCGACAGCCGGAACAATTTTCTTGATGTGGCTGGGGGAACTTATCACGGAAAAAGGCATTGGCAACGGAGTTTCACTCATAATCTTTGCCGGCATTGTCAGTGGTCTGCCTTCAGGCCTTTCGCAGATGATGTCAACTTTTGATTCCACTCAAATTTTCACCTACGGCGCTCTTTTGGCCTTAGCGCTGGTTACAATCGCCGGTGTTGTGCTGGTCTCGGAAGGCCAAAGAAAAATTGCTGTTTCTTATGCTAAAAAAATCCGCGGCAACATGACCTATGGCGGCGCGCAATCAATCTTGCCCCTCAAAGTCAATCAGGCCGGAGTTATTCCGATCATCTTCGCCATGTCCATTATGCTTTTCCCGGGAATGATTGCCAGTTTTCTGATGAACGTCAGCAATCAGGCAATTGCTCATGCGGCTGCGGTCGTCAACAATCTTTTTCAAAATCAGTGGTTCTACGGCAGTTTATATTTTATTTTAGTTGTCCTTTTCACTTATTTTTATACAGCTGTAGTTTTTGATCCGAATAAAATTTCAGAAAATCTGCAAAAGCAGGGTGGTTATGTTCCGGGAATTCGTCCGGGCAAAACAACTGCCGATTTTCTCTACAAAATCATGAATCGGATCACTCTTTCGGGGGCAATCTTCCTTGGAGCTATTGCAGTTCTCCCTTTCATAGTTCAAGGGATGACCAATATCCAATCTCTGACAATCGGAGGCACCAGCATCCTGATTGTCGTTTCAGTGGTTATTGAGACAATCAAGCAGATTGAAAGTCAGTTGGTTATGCGCGATTATGAAGGATTCTAAATGTCTCACTGTGTTGAAATTTTTATAATAAATAGATAAAATAATACAGAGCGGATTCGTATATTCGTACAGATTCGTAATTCGTAAAGAAGAACATGAATTTATTAATTTTTGGTCCGCAGGGATGCGGCAAGGGAACACAAGCAGATAAGCTTTCCGAGAAACACAATCTTGTGCATGTTGAAACCGGCTATATTTTCAGGAAAATTGGAGAGGAAAATAATCCGTTAGGAAAAAAAATCAAGGAAATCAACGAAAAAAAAGAAATGATTCCGGATGAAATATTGGTTGATGTTTTGGAAAAAGAACTGGAAAAAATTCCGGCGGAAAAGGGAATCATACTTGATAGCGCGCCGAGGCTCACAAGCCAGATTGAAATCATAGAAAAAATGCTCGCAAACCTGGGCCGGTCGGTGAACAAAGCAATATCCATAACTCTGCCGCGAGAAGAATCCATTGCCCGCATTAGCAAACGCTATATCTGCCCAGCTTGCAACAAGCAATTTATTTTAGGCGAGAACATTCAAAGCAAAAACGATCCTTGCCCGGAATGCGGCGGACCGATCAGGCAACGTTTGGATGACACCCCGGACGGAATTACAAAGCGTTTGAATACTTTTCAGGAAGTTACCGTGCCGGTCATTGAACATTACCGCCAAAAAGGAATGCTTATTGAAGTGGATGGCCGAAAGGGAGTAGAAGAAGTTCTTGAAGACATAACAAAACGGCTATAATTTTGAATTACGAATTTTGAATTTTGAATAAAATAAGAATGACAAAATTTTTAAAACATTGAAACATTAGAAATTCATTCGAAATTTAAAACTTAAAATTAGAAATTTTTATAATATGTTTGTTTCCATTAAAACTGAAAAAGAAATAGAGAAGATGCGCCAGGCCGGCCAGATTTTGAAGGAAATTATGCAGGAAATCGGAAAAGAAGTGCGGCCGGGAGTTGACACTTTGCAACTGGACAAGCTCGCTGAAGAGCTTGTTTTTGCCCGTGGGGGAAAGCCTTTGTTCAAGGGTTATGGCGGCGGCAAGAATCCTTTTCCGGGCACGATCTGCGCTTCCATCAATGATGAGGTGGTGCATGGCATTCCCGATTCCAACAGAATTTTAAACGAAGGCGATATTTTGAAAATCGACATCGGCATAGAAGTTGACGGTTATTGTTCCGATATGGCCAGGACTTTTGCAATCGGAAAAATTTCACCTGAAGCGCAAAAACTTATGGAAACCACGGAAAAATCTTTTTGGAAAGGCGTTGGCAAAATGAAAGAGGGGGCAATGCTCAGTGAATATTCCAAAGTAGTGCAAAAAACTGCCGAGGACGCGGGATTTTCAGTGGTGAGAAATTTGGTAGGGCATGGCATCGGACAAAAACTCCACGAAGATCCGCAGGTTTTAAATTATTATGAAAGAAGTTTTCCGGATTTGAGACTGCAAGCGGGCATGACGTTGGCATTGGAGCCGATGATAAATCAAGGAGATTTTAGAACGGTCATTGGCCAGGACGGTTGGGTTTTCAAGACAGCGGACGGATCATTGTCAGCGCATTATGAAAATACTATTGTGATTACAAAAAAGGGAGTAGAAGTTTTGACAATGTAATTTTTATTCTCCACTTTTCTTTTTAAAAAGAAAAGTGGAAGAAAAGAAAATCGCACACAGATGAATTTCTGGGGCAAATTCTAAGCTCGCTCGCTAAATTTTCTATTTCGGGCTCAGAGAAAATTTTTAACGCTCACTCGCTTGAATTTGCTTACGAAATTCATAGTGTGCATTATGAATACGAAATACAGGTACATTTTTTATAAAAATAAAAGTTAATGTGTATTGTATTTTGGGATAAAAAAATCCCCCGACGTAGCATTACGCTAGCCGGGGGGTCGGAGGGGGACTAATTTGTAGAAGCCACCTCCTAAAATTTGAAATATTTTGATTCTGGTTTTTTGTTGGAGAAAATTACATGACAATGCAATCCTCCGTCAACAGCGTCTTCTGGATGGGATTTAAGATACCCATACCAGTCAAACTTGCTTCCTTCAGGAAGTTGAAATGCAAAACGGTATTCCGTTTCCCATTTCTTGTTTTCTCCGCGAATGAATGCACTACGGAGAACAGAATCATGATTCTTTTCTCTTCCGAGATAATCAGCCGGTGTAGCATTGATTTCCCGGACAATTATATTTACAGGAGTTGACTGTTTTTTGTAACTACTCACTGCGCCAAAAACTGCCAGGCCTGCAAAAACAACAAAAATTCCTATAATAATAGCCGTCTTTTTCATTATATTCTCCTTTTAAAGATCTGATTTTTTATTTCTGTTTCAACCATTAATATTAGCACAAATTTATGGAAAAGTCAATAGGTAGCCAAAAAAAGGCTAAAATAAGCCTCGTCCCGCACCATTCAAATTCTTCTGGGTCAGCGAATAGCGAAGAGACACAGAAGAAGGGGGAAGAATTGGTGCTGGGGCACTATTTAGGGGTAGATTTTGGTAAAGCCAAAATCGGGCTGGCTCTGGCCGACAGCGAGACGCGGATGGCGTTTGCTTTTGACACGCTTCCAAATGACAAAGATTTTTTCAATAAACTTAGAAATATTATCCAGGACAGGGATGTCAAAGAGATTATTGTCGGCATAACCAAGCACGAAAATGATCCCAAAAGCGCCCAGGAAAAAAATGAATTCGTGAAAATGATTGAAAAAGAAACCGGAATTGTCCCGTTTCTTCAAGAAGAAATGTTCACGACCAAAATGGCAGAGGCAAACATTAAACAGCACGGAGGCAGAAATATTGCCAGCAAAGACGACCAGGAAGCGGCTAGGATAATTTTGCAGGAATGGCTGGACATAGATAAAGTCTAAAGCCTAAAGTCTAATATCTAAAATTTAAAGTCAAACTTTTTTAAGGTTTAATTTAGACTTTAGTTTTTAGCCTTTAGCCTTTTTGGAACCTATGCTATAATAAAGTTAGCCTGATAAAGGGCAGTTTAAGCGTAAAATTAATAAATAATCATAATAAAAAAACACATGGAAAATCAGCCCTATTTGTCGATCGTAGTTCCCGCGTATAAAGAAGGGGAACGCATCGGACAAAACCTTTTGGAAATCGGAAAGTTCTTATCAGACAAAAATTACACGCACGAGATTATCGTAGTTGTTGACGGTTCGCCGGACAACACGGCTGAAGTCGCGCAAAATTACGGCAGCCAAGTAAGCAACCTCCGCGTTATTAATAATAAAGAAAATCATGGCAAGGGATATGTTGTGCGGCAGGGGCTACTTGAAACTAAAGGAAAGTATGTTGTTTTCTTGGATGCTGACGGTTCAACTTCAATTACGCACGTGGAAAAATTTTTGCCGGAATTGGAAAAAGGCAATGATGTGATCATTGGTTCCAGAAAAATAGAAGGTTCTTTCATCCAGATTCATCAGCCGAAATATCGGGAAATTATGGGCGAGGGCGGTAACTGGCTGATCAGAATTGTCTTGGGGCTCTGGAGCTTTCCGGACACTCAATGCGGATTTAAAATGCTGACCGGACAAGCGGCGCATGAAGTTGCCAAGCGCATGGTGGTTGACCGTTTCGGTTTTGATTTCGAACTTATTGTTCTAGCGTTCAAACTTGGTTTCAAAGTAAAACAAATGCCGGTGCGCTGGATGAATGAAGAAGGATCAACCGTGAGCCTGACCGGACCAAATGGATTCATTCAGGTCTTGATTGATTTGTTCAAAACCAAATGGCGGCTAATGACCGGACAATACAAAATCGAGAAGGTAAAAAAATAAAAAATTCGTAGCGATACGAACCAATACGAATTTCATGCGAATAATACAAATAAATTCGTAGCATTCGTATCCATTCGTAGATTGGTATCGGTTATGGAAAACGAAAATAAAAAAGAAAATACAAAAAATATTCCTGCTTCGGAACTTCGTCAGGATATAGTTTCCGGAGACTGGGTTGTCATTGCAACGGGGCGCGCCAAACGTCCGGATGATTTTGCCAATTTCCGCCGCATCCAAGATGACAAAGGAACCGAAGGCTGTCTTTTTGAAGATCCTGTAGCTACCGGACAAGAAAAAGACGTTTTGATTTATCATAAGTCTGATGGTGACTGGACTCTCAGGGTTTTCCCCAATAAATATCCGGCATTTTCCCGCGGCAGAGCGGTTAAAAATCTTTCCGAAGGTCCCTATTTTGCCATGTCCGGCATCGGTTATCATGAAATTGTTGTTACGCGCGATCATTATCGACAATTAGCGATGATGGAAACATTGGAAATAGCCGAAGTTTTGGATGCATATCAAGACCGTTATCTGGATCTCATGAACAAGAAAAGCGTCAACTATATAGCAATTTTCCATAATCACGGAAAGGAGGCCGGAGCTTCCATACCGCATCCGCATTCTCAGCTTACGGCTGTTCCGGTTGTGGCGCCGTATATCCAACTAGAATTAGACGGAGCCGAAAGATATTATCGCAGCAACAAACATTGTGTTTTTTGCGTGATGGCCGAATACGAAAGCCAGGAGCAAAAAAGAGTTGTTTTTGAAAACGATGAATTTGTGGCTTTTTGTCCGTTTGCCAGCCGTGCCGCCTTTGAAGTCTGGGTGATGCCAAAAAAACACAACCCTTATTTTGAAAGAATAACGGATGAGCAAAAAATAAAACTGGCGGAAGTTTTCGGCAAGGCGCTGAATTCGATTTATAAGGCCCTCAACGATCCGCCGTATAATTTTTATATTCACAGCTCTCCCTGCGACGGCAAAGACTATTCCCATTATCATTGGCACATTGAAATTTTGCCCCACACCTCAACTTGGGCCGGATTCGAACTTGATACAGGCATTGAAATTTCAACAATTCAACCGGAAATAGCCGCGGAATTCTTAAGAAAGCAGTTGCTTTCTTAGGAATTAATTTCTAATATCTAATTCCTAATTTCTAATCAATGTCTAAATTTTAAATTTCTAATGTCAAAAATTTTTGTCATTGGTTATTTGGGAATTGGAGCTTTATTGTAAATTAGAAATTTTTAATTGGAAATTTAAAAAATAGTATTTGTTTCATAAATATTTTTTGTTAAGTTTTATAAAGTTATGCACGAAATGATAGTGAACTTTTTCAGTGGTTTTCCCAGAGAATTGGCAATATTCTTGATTGCTTTTATTCCAGTGACGGAACTCAGGGTTTCGATTCCTCTGGCAATCAAAGCATATGGTCTGACGCCGGCGGCCGCTTGGTTCTATTCCGTGGCCGGCACTTATTTCGTGATGGTTATGATTGTCTTACTGCTGGATCCTATATCAAAGTTTCTTTCAAAAATTATTCCGCTTCTAGGCAGATTTTTTGAATGGCTTTTTGAGCATACACGCAAAAAAGCCGACAAGAAAATAGAAAAATACGGGAGTTGGGCAATTTTAATTTTAGCCGCTACGCCAATTCCGCTTTTGGGCGGAATGACTGGGGCGCTGGCCGCTTTTGTTTTTGGAGTACCGCTTAAAAAATCGTTGCCACTCATGCTTTTCGGTACGATGGTTTCAGGAGCGATTGTTGTGGCTTTGACTTTATATTTTTAATAATAATTTTATGCAAAAGATGATAATAGCTAACATAAAAATGCCAGCCCAAGGCTGGTCCGCCTAGGGCGGAAATCCTACATAATTTTTTATTAACGGATAATATGCCAA
Source organism: uncultured Bdellovibrionales bacterium (assembly GCA_964517825.1). Classification (GTDB taxonomy): domain Bacteria; phylum Patescibacteriota; class Minisyncoccia; order Moranbacterales; family GWC2-37-73; genus JAKLIP01. Next base: position 10,435 of record CAZFCX010000009.1, on the reverse strand, counting down.
AAATTATAATCGCAAATCTAAAGATGAACATTCTGACGCTAGCTGAACGCGAGCGCTATCTGGAAGCTTTTAAAAAAGAGCTGAAAAGCAGAAAAATTTCGAATTCTCAAATAGTTTTATGCCCGCCGGCGGTACATATTGAAAACTTTGTTAAAAATAACAAATCGAAAACAGTGGCGATTGGAGCGCAAAATATTTTTTGGGAAGAAAGGGGATCATACACCGGGGAAATTTCGGCTGCAATGATAAAAAACATCGGAGCCAAATATGTGATTATCGGTCACAGCGAACGCAAAAAATATTTTTCCGAAGACAATAAAATTGCTAATGCAAAAATTAAAATAGCTCTCAAAAACGGATTGGTGCCGATTTATTGCATTGGCGAAACAAAAGAAGAAAGATTGTCTGGCAACACTGTGGATGTGATCATGAAGCAAATGGTTGAAGGACTGGATGAAATTTCTGCGGCAAAAATACAATCAATAGTCCTTGTCTATGAACCAGTCTGGGCTGTCGGCAGCGATGAAATTCCAACCGGCAATGAGATTTTAGAAGCCAAAATATTGATCAAAAAACTGCTTTCTCACGCCTACGGTCCGGAAATTGCCAATAAAATAAAAATTTTATACGGAGGCAGCGTCAAAGCCAAAACGGCAGAGCAGGTTTGTTTGGAACCGAGCATGGACGGAGTTTTGGTCGGACGGGAAAGTCTCATTCCGTCGGAATTTTTGAAAATCGCGGAAACACTAGATAGTTAAAAGTGCAAAGTTAAAAGTTTAGGAGTCGCTTCGCGACATATTAATAAAAAATGCGACAAAGTCGCTCCATAATTTTTAACTTTTAATTTTGAATTTTAAATTAATATTATGATAGTACCAGTCATTGACATTCTAAAAAAAGCGCAGGAGGAGGGCTATGCCGTCGGCGCTTTCAACACGACTAATTTGGAAACAACAAGGGCTATTATTGATGCCGCCAAGGAAATGCGGAGCCCTGTTATTGTCCAGATTACGGAAAAAACCATGGAGTATGCTGGAGGCAGGGCCATTTTCAATCTGGTCAAAAATTGCGCGGAATTTTATGCTCCGGAAATTCCGGTTGGCATCCATCTTGATCACGGAAAAAATTTCGAAATTATTGAACGTTGTGCCAGCATCGGTTTTCCTTCGATCATGTATGACGGTTCGCGGCACACATACGAAGACAACGTTATGATAACGCGCAAAGTCGTGGAATTCTGCCATGAAAAAGGTATGAGCGTGCAAGGAGAGCTTGGCAGTGTTCCATATATCGGTGAAACCAATATGATGGGAGAAATCGACTGGGATAAATATATGACCGATCCGGATCAAGCTGAGGACTTTGTATGCAAAACCGGCATTGACACTCTGGCAGTGGCCATTGGCAACGCGCATGGATTTTTCAAAGAAAGAAAAGAGCCTGACTATGCTCGTTTGGAAGCTATCCGCAAAAAAGTTTCCATTCCGCTTATTTTGCACGGAGCATCCGATTGGGAAAATGGCCGGGTCAAAGAAGTTATTGCTCGCGGAATTTGCTGTTTCAATGTTGACACGGCGACTCGGTTGGCTTTTGTAAACAGCCTGGTGAAATCGGTCCGCGAACAAAACGAAATATCTTTCGATATCCGCAAACTTTTGGACGGTGCACGGGAAGCGGTTAAAAAATCCGTCAAAGAAAAAATAAATTATTTCGGCAGCGCCGGCAAAGTTAAAATTGAAAAGACAGCCTGTGTTTATGATCCGGTCAAAAAAATTGAAAAATGATTTCTGTTTATAAAAAATCCAAAAATGGAGCAGCCTGAAATAAAAACAAAAAAACCGAAAATAGCTATCGTAAACTTGTCGTCTTGCGAGGGATGCCAGCTGGCCCTTTTTGATTTGGGAGAAAAGTTCATCAATTTTGCCAATAATGTCGAATTGGTTGATTTAAAATTTCTGGAAGATGAAAAGAATAGCGGGGAAAAAATCGATATGGTTTTTATCGAAGGCAGTCCGATGTCAAAAACTGAGGAACAAACTCTTTTGCAGCTGCGTGAAAAAAGCAAATTGCTGATTGTATTGGGCAACTGCGCGGCTATGGGAGGTGTTCCGGAGATAAGCAATTACCGCGAAGGAAAACAAACAGCCAAGCATACGTACCGATATATTCACGGAATAAAAAATGAGCCAATACGGGAAGTGGATAATTTTGTAAAAGTTGATTTTACTTTTCCCGGTTGTCCGATTTCGGCCGAAGAATTTATGGAATATTTTCCTCTGCTTTGGGCAAACATTGAAGATAGCGAAGACTTGCCGAAAATTCCGGACAAATCAGTTTGCGCCGAATGCAAAGGTAAAGGAATAAAATGTTTTCTGCTGGATGGAAAACCGTGTTTTGGCTCGATGATTTTGGGCGGTTGCGGCGCGGTTTGCCCAAGCGCCGGCCTGATGTGCCAAGGCTGTCGGGGACTGCGTCCAGGCGCCAATGTCAAAAACATTTCAAAAGGACTCAAAAACATGATGACCGAAGAAGAGTTTGAAAATGCTACAGAAATTTATGGGCTTAGAGACGATATTGAGGCCAAAGAAAAAATAATGCCATTATGAACCCCGTGAAAATAAAATGAAGCATGTATTATGTAGAATGTATTATGTATGAATTTGAATTTATACTTTATACATGCCACCTGATACTTTATACTACGAATGAATATTCGTATCAACCATATTGCAAGGATTGAGGGACACACTGGTTTTTTAGCCAGCGTGATTAATGGTGATGTCAAATCTGCCAAAATGGCGATGCGGGGCAGAGGCCGGCTGATAGAGGGGGTTTTGATAGGCAGACATTACCAGGATATGCCGGTAATTGCAGAAAGAATTTGCGGCATTTGCAGCGTAGCGCACAACATTGCTTCCATAAAAGCCGTGGAAGATGCGATGCAGATCAAAGTCAGCGAAGAAACAACCAAACTCCGCAAAGCCATGATGTGCGGCCATTTTATCAATTCGCATGCCATGCATTTGTTTTTTATTACCCTGAGCGATCTTCTGGATATTGAAAATGATTTGAAATTGGCTGAAGAATATTCTGAAGAAACTGCGATAGCCCTGAAGATCCGGGAATATGGAATGGGGCTTGTAAAAACGATTGGCGGGCGCACCATTCATCCAATCACCAATGAAATCGGAGGTTTTAAAAAAGTTCCTTCAGGGGAAGAAATAAAAAAACTGATAATGCAAGGCGAGGAACTTTTGCCGATGGCCTTAAAATTATCTGAGTTTTTGAAGAAAATAAAAATGCCGGATTTCAGCCGTCCGACAGAATATGTTTGCCTCGAGAAAAAAGGGGAATATCTGGCTTGTGATGGAGATGTGGTTTCCAACAAAGGCTTGCATATCAATGCGGATAATTTAAAAAATAAATTTCATGAGTTTCAGCGTCCGAAAGAAATATTAAAAAGAACCGAGGGAGACGGGAAAAGCAGTTATATGGTCGGAGCGATTGCCAGGATAAACAACCAGAGCGACAAGCTGTCCATGTGTGCCCGCAAATATCTGGAATCGCTGAATTTTAAATTGCCGGATTACAATCCTTTTCATAATATTTTGTATCAGATGGTGGAAATTATCCATTGCATCGAAACTTCCGTAAAATTAATGAAAGAACTGGCGCATGCCGATATGCAAAATGCCCTGACAAAAGAAGTTGTTACCCGGGAAGGCTCAATGACTTCCGCAGTTGAATCTCCCCGCGGAACGTTGTATTATTGGGTTGATGTTGACGGGAAGGGGTATATAAAAAATGTGAATATCATAACCCCGACAGCTCAGTTTTTGACACATATGGAGGATGATGTTGCGGCATTTGTTGCGGGAATTGCAGAAAAGGACAAAAAACAGATGGAAAAGAAAATGCGGGCATTTATTCGCGCCTATGATCCATGCGTCAATTGCGCAGCACATTAGAATACAAGTATAAGGTATCAAGTAGCATGTATAATGTATAAAATGCGAATTTATACATGATACATTCTGCATAATTCATAATACATAAAAAATATGATCAAGATCGCAATCAATGGATTCGGAAGGATCGGAAGACCTTCGTTTAAAATCGCATTTGAAAAAGAGAATATAGAAATTGTGGCTATTAATGATCTCACGGACATTGAAACGGCTGCGCATCTTCTCAAATATGATTCATCCTATGGGGTTTATGGCAAAGAGGTGGCTGCTGACAAAAAAGAAAGCGAACTGATTGTGGAAGGCACAAGAATAAAATATTTGTCAGAAAAAGATCCGCAGAAATTGCCTTGGAAAGAATTGGAAGTGGACGCTGTTTTGGATTGCACTGGAATTTTTCTGGATCAGGAATCGGCGCAAAAGCATATTGATGCCGGTGCTAAAAAAGTCGTCATGTCAGCGCCGCCGAAAGACGACACGCCGGTCTATCTTTTAGGAGTCAACGAAAAAGATTATCAGGGCGAGGCGATTGTTTCCAATGGATCTTGCACCACCAATTGTTTGGCACCAATGATTAAAGTTTTGGATGATCTGTGCGAAGTGGAGCAGGGATTTATGACGACGACGCATTCCTACACGAATGATCAGAACCTTTTGGATTTGCCGCATCGCGATATACGACGAGCTCGCGCGGCTGCGCTTTCAATCATTCCAACCACAACCGGAGCTGCCAAAACCGTCGGCAAAGTCATTCCGCATCTCAATGGCAAACTGGACGGCATATCCCTCAGAGTTCCGACGCCGGTGGTTTCGATTGTTGATTTCATCTGCACGGTCAAGAATCCAAAGAGCACATCAGAAATAAATGCTGCTTTTGCGGAAGAAGCTAAGGGGGATCTAAAAGGAATATTGGCCGCCACAAACGAGGAATTGGTTTCTATGGATTATAAGATGGATCCGCACAGCGCGATTGTGGATATGCCGCTCACGATGGCTCAGAACAATATGGTCAAAATTGTTGGTTGGTATGATAATGAATGGGGTTATTCAAACAGGCTGGTGGAACTGGCGGAATATATATCAAAATAGTCTTATAAAAACACACTTTAAAAACGCCTTGATTTTTGATTGAGGCGTTTTTTATTTTTGACAACAAAAAACGGTGTGCTATAATTTAATTAGAAGTAAATAGTTCTTAAAAACACAAACGGCTTGGCGGCCAAAAAGTACCACCCTTTAAAATTAAAGTAAAAGGTTCCAAGATGCGAGCGCTGTTTGCATAAGCTATCGCATGAAAAAAACGGTCCACATTTCCAGTCTGAATCAATTTTCAATTTCCTGACCGACGTCGACGTGAAAGGTAGTTTATTTTATTAACCCTTAACCCGCCAGCCGTTCCAGACAAAATGCAGGAGCGAAAGTTTCTCTTTTCGCTCCACAACAACGAATTCTAAACTTCTTTGCTCCTGCATCTTAGTCCATTTTCCACAAAGGCATCTCAACGTAGATGTTCTTTTTCTTTTTAGGCCCATATTATTGAGGGTTTTAAAATAATAAAAAGTGTGATAAAATGAACTTAATACAAAACGCTTATCCCGCACCAAATTCAGTATAATCTTTACTAATTACGAATCACATACGAATATACTAATGTGACGGAGCTAGTTTTTTGTTGCTAAACTTTAATTATAAAGAGATTAGTATATTAGTAAAAATTAGTAATTAGTATAGAAATCCATGTATCTCAAAAAAGTCGAAATAGCCGGATTTAAATCGTTTGCCAATAAGACCACGCTGGAATTTTTGCCAGCGGGGAATTTTAATGATGCCGGAACCAGAGGCATAACGGCGATTGTCGGACCGAACGGATCAGGAAAATCCAATGTTTCCGATGCGATCAAATGGGCGATGGGTGAGCAATCAATGAAAACTCTCCGCGGCAAAAAAACCGAGGACATTATTTTTGCCGGCTCCGGAACCAAATCCAGACTTTCCAGCTCGTATGTTTCTCTCTATTTCGACAATTCCGACAAAAGAATTCCGGTTGAATTTTCCGAGGTGGTTATAACCAGAAAAGTTTTTCGCAGCGGGGAAGCGGAATATCTCATTAATGGCAGCCGGGTCCGCCTTTTGGATATCGCAGATCTTTTGGCCAGAGCCGGAATTGGACGGGAAAGCTATTGTGTCATCAACCAGGGAATGTCCGATGCGTTTTTGAATTCCACGCCAACGGAAAGAAGGATTGTTCTGGAAGATGCGGCGGGAGTGAAACAATATCAAATCAAAAAAGAAAGAGCTCTTAGAAAGTTGGATTCGACGCGGGAAAATATGGAACGAGTTGGCGGGCTTATCAAAGAAATTGAACCGCATCTCCGAATGCTCAAACGCCAGGCTGAAAAAGCGCAGCAGGGCAAAGAAATTGCGGAAAAACTGAAAAACAAACAAACAAAATTATTTTCATTTTTATGGAACGAATTCCAGTCTGAGCGCGAACAATTTTCCAAGGAAAAAGAAGTGCTGGGAGCCAGCATGATGAATATGCAGCGGGAAGTGGACAGGATGAATGACGAACTCAATCAAGAATCGGGCAAAGCTCAGGATTCAAGTTTTCAGCAGGAATTGGAAAGAAAAAAAGATGAAATCAGGCAGGAACTGAATGAAATCGAACGCGAAATCATAATTTCCGAAGGCCGATCGGCTATAGAAAAAGAAAAATTGGACAATCAGAAAATCATGGAAACAATTCCGGTTGACCTTAAATATGTTCAGGAAAAACTCAAAAACATCCGAGAATCGCAGGATCGCCTGATTGAAAAAGTGGAAGAAGCGGAAAAAATTGAAGATTTGCAGGAAATTAAGGAAGCAGCCAGAGCAATTCAGCAGCAACTGCACGATCTTTACGAAGAATCCGGCCAGGGCGAAGTTGCTGTCAAAAAAGACAACTCAAAAGAGGTGGATGAAATCCGGAAAAAAATTGAGGATCTTGAAAACAAGAAAAAAAATGCGCTCAGCAAGGAGGGTCAACTCAAAAAAGAATTGGAGGAAATTGAAAAAGAGATCATTTCCGAATCTCAGAAAATAATGCAGTCCAGAAAAAGATTTTTTGAACTGGAAAAAGAAACACGCGTCAAACAGGAACAACTCAATGCCCTCAAAGATCAGTTCAATGAAGCCAAAATAAAATTGGCGCGCATTGAAGTGCGCGAAGAAGATCTGACCAATGAAATTTTGGATGAACTCAAATGCAAGCCGGAAGATTTGCCGCGGGAAAATAAAGATGATGAAAAAATCGATCAGGAACAGCTGGGAAAAGAAATAGCCAGGCTCAAAATGCAATTGGAACAAATCGGCGGCATCGATCCGATGATTGTTGAAGAATATAATGAAACCAACACGCGTTTTGATTTTCTGACGCAGGAGCTGAAAGATTTGTCTGACGCTTTGATTTCTCTCGAATCGGTTATTAAGGAAATGGACCAGCGCATCAGTGTTGAATTTGAAAAAGCCTTTGAGGAAATTAACAAGGAATTTATGAAATATTTCCGCATAATTTTCGACGGAGGCACCGCCCATCTGACAAAAGTCAAGATTAAAACCAGGAAAAATAAAGAAATCGAAGAAGAAGGTGCGGAAACTGAACCGGAAAATCAGGAAGAAGAATCAGAAAAAAGGGAAGAAATCGGCATTGAAATTTTTGCTTGTCCTCCCGGCAAGAAAATTACCAATCTCTCCATGCTTTCCGGCGGTGAAAGATCTCTCACTGCTTTGGCACTTTTATTTTCAATCATTTCCCATAATCCGCCGCCATTTGCGATTTTGGACGAAGTAGAGTCGGCTCTGGACGAAGCCAACTCCAGAAGGTTTGGCAAGATACTTCAGGACTTGTCGGACACGACGCAGTTTGTCGCCATCACGCACAACCGTGAAACCATGCGCCAGGCTTCCTTGCTTTATGGCGTGACAATGAATGAAGACGGAATTTCCAAACTTTTGTCCGTGCGCCTGGATCAGGTCGGTCAAGGAGGGAAGATTATAAAATAGCTGTATTAGAAAAAATATGCTCAAAAAAACTAAAATTACACTGGGGGAAAATGACATAAAACAAAAAGATGTTGATATGGTTAATGTTTTGATGAAGCAGCTGGATCCAACCATCAGAGCGATAGATTTTAAAGAAATTAAATCAGTGATGAAAACAGGAATAATTATTACTCTTAGAAACGGAGGAGTTATAATCGGTATGGGCATGTTGATTCCAATAAGAAAACTTGCATTTTTTTGCGCCAATATTGAAGATGTGGTGGTGGAAGAAAAATATCGGGGCAGAGGATTGGGAAAAAAGATAACTAAAATTCTTTTGAAAAAAAGCAAAGCCCTGGGAATTAAGTTTGTTAATCTAACAAGTAGGCCTCAAAGAAAAATAGCCAACCATCTTTATGCGTCAATGGGTTTCAAGCGCAGAAAAACAAATGTGTATGAATTAAAAAATTAGTATTGGAGCAAAGCCTGATGACTATTGACAAAATTTTAAAAGTCTCTTCCAAACCTTTTAAAAATGGTGTATAATTGAAGTATGCATGAGCCACATGCATGAAAGTAATAATTTAAATAATAAAAATTAATTTGTTTTCAGCGATCGCTTAAGAAAAATATTTCTTCTGCTCCGCTCGGAAATAAAAAAACAACTATGGCAAAAATGACAAAGTCACAGATTGTGACAGCTTTGTCTGAGAAAACAGGCTTGGCAAAGAAAGATGTAAACGGTTTTTTTGATGCGATTGCAGCGCTCGCTTACAAAGAAGTAAAAGGCAAGGGCGAATTCGTATTGCCAGGTTTTGGAAAAATGGTAAAAGCAAAACGCAAAGCTCGCATGGGTGTTAATCCAGCAACTGGAGAAAAAATTAAAATTGCTGCCAAAACAGTTGTAAAATTCCGCTTGGCCAAAGCTGCTAAAGAAGCAGTTCTCTAAGACTCGAATTTTTTCGATATAACGCAAAAACCCTTTATTTAAAGGGTTTTTTGCTTTTTTATTGGTCTTATGATACAATCAGAATATCAATTAATATAATATTATTTTTAATACAGATTAATCCTTTTGGTTAATTTATGTTAAAGATATAAAATCAAATGCAAACTAAAATTTTTGCAGTATTTAAAAAAACAAAGCTATTGGCAATTTTGTGCGGACTTTTACTTTCCGCCGGCATGGCCGAGGCGGCTTCTTGCACAGGATTTGTTCCAACTCATGCCGAAATGTATTTTGGAGACGACATGGAATTAGTCGCTGACACGCCCTATGTCTATTCAGCAGTCAATAATTGGGACAAAGCCTGTGAATTTACCTGCAGCTCCGGATATGCCTGGAACGGCTACGCTTGCGCCGCGCTTTCTTATTCCTGCACGGGATCCGTTCCAGCTCATGCTGAAATGTATTTTGGGGATGATATGGAACTGGCCGTTGACACGCCCTATGTCTATTCGACTATGAATAATTTGAACAAAAAATGCGAATTTACCTGTAATGCCGGATATCTCTGGAACGGCTATGCCTGTGTTCTTCCTGCCCCCCGCTGCACTGGAACAATTCCAAATCACGCGGAAATGTATTTCGGAGACGACATGATGCTGGCTGTTGACGCACCATATACATATTCGGCGGTTAATCATTGGGATAAAGCCTGTGAATTTACCTGTAGCTCCGGATATGCCTGGAACGGCTACGCTTGCGCCGCGCTTTCTTATTCCTGCACGGGATCCGTTCCGGCCAATGCCCAAATATATTTTGGAGATGACATGATGCTGACTGCCAACACGCCCTATGTCTATTCGGCTATGAATAATTGGAATAAAGCTTGTGAATTTTATTGCAATGGTGGATACGCGTGGAACGGATATGCTTGTGTTCTTCCGGCTAAAAAATGCACCGGAACACTTCCAGATCATGCTGAAATATACTCTCAAGACGATATGATGCTGACCGTTGACACACCCCTTGTTTATTCCTCACTCAATAATTTGGATAAGAAATGTGAATTTTACTGCAGCTCAGGATATACATGGACTGGCAATGCCTGCGTTCTTTAGGTTTTATTAAAATTTTTAAAAACCCTTAGTTAACGCAAAAACCTCGATTCGTCGGGGTTTTTATTATATTAATGTAGCAAAAAAACAAGTATTGACTTTTTGCTATTTTTATACTAGACTGCGGCATTGGCGTAAAAGTATAGCAGCTTAACAAATTAACCCATTTATTTAGTATTTTTTAGGAGGAGAAATGAGTTCATCAGAAGATGTAACAAGGGAATTGGTAGTAGTAGAGAACAGGCAGAGTGGCAATTTTGATGTAAAGATCGGCCGGTTTTTCTTTGAAGAGGACAAATACATAAATGTTGAACTAATATGCGCAAACAATATTGGCTCTATACTAAACAGTGTGGTGAATAACTAAAGAAGTGGTAGAATTTAAGCGC
>CAZFCX010000008.1:22018-22781 GCA_964517825.1 uncultured Bdellovibrionales bacterium | reverse complement strand
GAACCAGTAAACTTTAATTTACCTCAAGAGTGCAAAGTAGGGTGGACGCATACATTTTCTTGAAAAAAATACTATTTTGCGCTATACTTTTTATATGAAAAAACCAAAAATTTTGTTTATTTCCCACACATTTCCGCCGATTGTGGGAGGGGTGGAAACTCACAATTTCGAGCTTTCAACCTGGTTAGGAAGACAAGTTGAGGTGAAATTGATTGCCAATAAAAAAAGATGGCTGATTCCATTTTTTTTGGTGTATGCCGCTGCCAAGGCCGTTCTAATGGCGCCAAAATATGATGTGATCGTTTTGGGCAGCTGTCTTTTGGCTAATGTTGGCTGGCTAGCTAAGCTATTTAGTCGCAAACCCGTTGTGGCTGTGGCTCACGGACTCGATCTGACTTACAAAAATTTTATTTATCAAAAACTTTGGATCGACATTTTTATAAAAAAAATAGACAAATTCATTGCCGTCGGCAATGAAACCGTAGCTATTGCCAAAGAAAAAGGAATTGCGGAAAATAAGATAGTTTTTATCCCAAACGGCGTTGACACTGAAAAACATTTGGTTGATTCTCGCCGGGAAAACTTAGAAAAAATTATTAAACAATCAGTGGCTGACAAAAAAATTCTGCTCACTTCCGGACGGTTGGCAAAGAGAAAAGGCGTGGCTTGGTTTATTGATAATGTCATTCCAAAATTGGACAACAATTTCATATATATAATCGCCGGAGATGGTCCGGACAAACAAAATATTTTTAGCATGATT
>CAZFCX010000008.1:21718-22008 GCA_964517825.1 uncultured Bdellovibrionales bacterium | reverse complement strand
GAAGAAAACAAACAAAATAGAAAGGCAATAGAAATTTTTAGCATGATTAAAAAAAATAATTTATACGGCCGCGTGCACGTGCTTGGCTATGTCACCGATTCAGTCAGAAATGCTCTGTTTAATACTGCCGATCTTTTTGTTCAGCCCAACATCAAAATTCCCGGAGATATGGAAGGTTTTGGAATTTCTGTTATTGAAGCCGGTGCTTGTCGCTTGCCCGTTTTAGCTTCCAGCCTGGAAGGGCTTAAAGACGCCATTAAAGACGGACAAAATGGTTTTTTGGTAGAATC
>CAZFCX010000008.1:0-21708 GCA_964517825.1 uncultured Bdellovibrionales bacterium | reverse complement strand
AGGGCAGCCCGCGGGAAATTTTTGGAGAAAAAACACGCCAATTTGTCGTTGACAATTACAGCTGGAAACATATTTCACAAAGATATTTGGAAGAAATAGAAAGTGTGATAAATAAAAATTTTTAAATAAAGAATTTAACTCATGTTTCAATTTATAACATCACAACTATTATTTTATGTAGCCATTGCCTTGGTACTCTTTGTTCCCGGTTATTTTTTGCTTTTGGCGACGCGCCGAAAAAATAATTTTTCCACTTTGGAAATCTTTACGATTTCATTTGGCCTTAGCATAATCATTGTTGATTTTTTGGTTATTATTCTCGGAAAATCCGGCATTGGAATTAACCGTTTGTCTATTCTTTCCGCTATAACCATTTTTTGGGGGATTTGGCGGGCCCGTTTTTATTATTTTAAAAAAGAAAAAAATGAAGAAGCTGTCCACGATGAACTTTCAAAAAAATCCGTTATCTTGGTGTTAATTCTGCTTTTTCTGACAATTTTTATTAAAACTGTGTATTTTCAGGATACGATTTCGCCAACCTCAACAGACCTCGGGCATCATATGTACTGGTCAAAAGTAATCACAACCACTGGCCATCTGCCCGTCTATGAAAAAGCTGACATTGGCAGTAACTATGTGATTGAAAGTCCAAAACCGATTGCCGATTTCATAATCGGGGAGCATCTTATTTTTTCAGCCATCGCCCTCGTTTCCGGAAAAGATTTTATTTCTTCATTCCCTTCCCTGGTTCTTTTTCTGGTCCAAATAATGTCGATTTTAGCAATTTTCATTTTGTCCCGTGAAATTTTTAAAAACACAAAGCGTCGGGATATGATTGCAATCATGGCTCTTTTCCTTATTGGACCGCTCTATGCCTTGGCGTCCCCGCAGGCAAAATTCGTGAGTGGCGGAGTTATTGGCAACACTATCGGCAACCTTTTTATTCCATTAGCTATGCTTTTTTTCATCAAAGCCTTCTCGGGAAAAAAATCGTATTTGCTTTCACTGGCTATTTTCGCAACTTTGGGCCTTGTCTACACGCATCATCTCAGCACGTTTGTGTTTATTTTTGCGGCTATCTTTGCTCTCATATTTTTTATTGTTTTAAATTTTCGCACCATAAAATTTGAAGCAAAAGATTGGCTGAAAATGTTTCGTTCTCCTTCGGCAATTTCACTCATAATTTTAAGCACGGCTTTTATATTTTTCATTTGCGTTCCAACCTATCTGAATGTTTCAGCTATTGATACGGCTGTCGGATCTCCCAGCAAATCTTCCCGCGCTGGCATAACGCTAACCCAGCTCAAAACTACCGCAGGAGAAGCCCGCTTCGCTTTCGCCTTTTTGGGATTTATTCTGCTTTTCTTTGCGCGCAAAATCGGAAAATACAATCAGGCGTTTTTGCTGGGCTGGCTGGGCATCCTGATTCTGATGTCGCTGAAACCGGATTTGCTTTTCATTGATATCCCTTCCACCAGAATTGCCAGCTATGTGGTTTTCCCGGTTGCCATTGTGGCTGCCTATGCGCTTGTTTATTTCTTTATGTCATTCAGATCAGGAGAAAAAAATAAAAATTACATAAAGCCGGCTTTTATATTGATTTCCTTTTTCGCTTTTATGGCTTTTATTGCCGCTGACGGATCACGTGACAATTCACAGTCGCTCGACTTCGATAGCAGTGTAGGAAAATCCGTTCAAACCTATGCGGCATCAAAATATCTTTCTAGACATTTATCAGAGAGCGATATTGTTCTCAAGGACCACAATTATCTTTCCGGCGACTCCTGGATAAAATTATTTTTTATGCGCGGCTACAACTATCCCCTTTCACGCGGCTATTTCAAGCGTTATGAAGATGAAACCAAGCCTCGCGAGCAATGCACCAATCAGATGATTTCCCTGCCCGGAGGCCAGGAAGCTCAAAAATGTTTTGCGGGAACAAAAACAAATTTTATCATGATCAATCCGAAAATTGACAGTTCGCAATTTCAAAGGCTTAAAAATTTCTGGCAAGTCTACGCAGCCGATCAAGTCGGAATATTCTATAATATTACTAATTACTAATTTTGTACGAATATACGAATTGATTATTTAAAGATTAGTATATTAGTATTTTATTAGTAATTAGTAAAGATAATTCCATGAAGAACGAAAAAATGATGCTGCTAAGCTTTGTGTTTCTGTCTGCCGTTGAATCCAGAAATACCAACCTCAACAATAATAATGTCTGGATGTTGTATTTTGCCGATCCTAAAAGCGATTCATTGGATTTTGTGATTGAAAATCACAGTCAAAGCACCGCTTTCGGTTATGAAATATTGATTGATAAGAAAGTAGTCATAGACAGTAATTTGTCCGTTTCATTGGATGAAATAAAAACTGTTCCAATCCCTAAAGATAATTTGGATCTTTCCAATAGAAAAATCACCATAACAGTAACCGCTGGTGATAATAAGAAAGAAATATATAAGAATTTTTGATAAAAGAAAAAGAGCAGTAAATATCAGAAATATTTCTTAAAAAGTGAAAGATTTCACAAAAAGAAATAAGAAAGATATATTTACTGCTCAAGTCGGTGGTCCACATTGAATTCTAGATTTTTCTAGGAGCCCGATAGGCATATACCCGCCCTCGGTACACCTCCGGATTAAAACCGGAATGGAATCCAACGTGGTTCTGCATGGGTGACTTGTCTTTATGGTATAATCGAATAATTTAATTGTCAATTAACTGTAATACTAAATCCAAAATAATACCTAAAATAAGCCTAAAATCAATATGAAATTATATAACAATGAAATTATGTCCGCCCAAGGCGGATCCGCCTCTGGCGGAAAAAAAATACTGTTAATAACCAGGCCGATCACTCCCCCATGGGACGAAGGTTCCAAAAATTTCGCCTATTTTTTGGCTAAAAATATATCCGATTTTAAAATCGGCCTTTTAACGAAAGGAATTCTTCCGGATTTGCCAGATACTGTTCTGCAAAAACCGATTTATACTCAAAGCGGATTTTCCCTCGGTCAAAGAAATGCTTTTTGGAGACAAGCTAATCACCTATTCTGATTATTCTAAAAATAAACTGACAAAAATGGGCTTTAGCAATGTTGAAAGAATCTACCCCGGCATCGATTTGGAAATTTATTGCAGCCAAGAAAAAAATCCGGAACATCTGAAAAAATACGGATTTGGAGACTCTGATTTTATTATCAACTTCACCGGAGAATACGTCCGCAATGACGCCATGGACACGGTCGTGCAAAGTTTCATTGAAATTTCCAAAATCATTCCGGAAGCCAAACTTTCTTTGGCGGTCAGGATAAAAAATAAAGAAGACGCCGCCAAGAAAAAAGAAGTGGTGGAAATTTTCCAAAAAAACAATCTGCTCGAAAGAGTTATCTTTCATGACGACGGGAAATATGAAATGCCCGATATATACAATCTCTCTGATATCAGCATTTTTCCGGTCAAAAATATGCAGGGAAAATTTGATGTACCGCTGGCTGTCATTGAGGCTATGGCCTGTGAAAAGCCGGTCATTATTTCCAATTTGCCGCTCCTGGAAGAATTCGCAAAAGAAGAAAATTCTGTTAGAATTGAAAAAGGCGACGTGCAAAAATTAAATGATGCTATTTTGAATTTATATCGCAATCCGGAAAAAAGAATTTCGCTCGGAAAAAACGCGCGAAAATTTGTAGCAGAAAATTTTGATATCAAAAACGTTGCCAAACAATATAAAGAGATTTACGAAAAACTATAGCAGTTTTCAATGATCAATTCTCAATTTTCATTGAATTTACAATGAATCAATGCTCAATTTCTAGTTTGAAAATTTTGTAATTGAAAATTGATTGTGAATTGTAAATTGAAAATTAGAAATTTTAATGTTATGTCCTACAATCTGAAAAAAATATCAGCCAATAAGCAGGAACTGCAAACCGAACATATGAAAGTTCCGGCTATTTTGCATGTTTCGGATGATTTGCTGCCAAATGACGCAACACTGTCGCAGATTGAAGATTTGGCCAAAGATGAACGTCTTTTCCATCACGTTGCGGAAATGAGCGACGTCCATTCCAAAAAAGGCCGCAAGGTTCCAACCGGCAGCGTGGTTGCCACTGAAAGATTTTTCCTGCCACAAATCAATGACACGGCCCCCAATTGCGGCATGCGCTTAATCAAAACCAATCTGCTTGAAAATGAAGTTACTGCGGAAAGTATCGACCGGCTTTTTCAGGAATTAGTCAAAGTCGTTCCGACTAAAAAATATATCGGGACTCCTGTTCCCTATCGCACTGCCTTGAATATATGTTTTGCGGGGGCCGCTCCTTTGCTGGATCACTTCAAAATCCGTACTAAAAACGAAATTATAAACGCTTTTGCCAATGGAAATTTTTTCCGCAGTGAAGAAGCCGGCTGCCGCGACATTTTGGATGCCGTGCCGGAACTTTTCATCAAAATCGGGAGTTATCGTCTTGGCATTTTGGGCGCGGCCGGCAACCATTTTTTGGATCTAATGAAAATATCGGAAATAAAAAATCCGGAAATCGCCGAAAAATTCGGACTCCAAACCGGCCAGTATGTTTTTTTACTGCACACCGGCAGCGGTCTGATGGGACAATATGCTTCCTATATGTACACGCCGAAAAAGAAAGAACATCTGAGCCAGCAAATTGTTTTGAAAATCGGCACGACTTTTTTCGGCAGCCAGATGAAAAAAGTTTATCAGCGTTTGGCTAAAAAAATAGAATCTTATAAAAATAAAGATGAATTTTTCGGTTATGAAGATGATTCCATGGAAGGACGGATGTTTTGGAATGCGCATCGCGCCGCCGCCAATTTCGGTTTTGCCAACAGGCTGGTCATAACCCACCATTTGGATAATGCCCTGGAAAAAGTTTTCGGCAAGCAAATTGAACTTGATCTTCTTTATGACACAACCCATATTTCCATTGAAAAAGAAAACCATTTCGACCAGGATGTTTGGGTACATCGGAACGGCAGCGTGCGCGCTTTCGGACCTGCCCGCATGCAAGATCATCCTCTTTTCAAAGAAACCGGCGAACCCGTCTTCATTCCTTCTTCCATGAGCACTGCCGCCTACATTGCCGTCGGCACCGACAAAAATGAATCGACATTTTTTTCAGCGCCGCACGGAACCGGACGCCGCAAACACCACCAAGAAAACGCCGCCAAAAATAAAAAAGAGCTTTTCCAAAAAATGCAGCAAAGCAAAGTGAAGCTATACAATGCCGCTTCCAAGGGTGTGGTTTTGCAGGACAGTTCGTATTATAAAGACGTGGAAGAAGTTATAAACGGACTGGAAGAAAATGAGATAATCAATGTTGTAGCCAAAATGGAACCAGTCGCAGTTCTGATGTATTAAAAAATATGCAGAAAAAAAAGATATTTATCTACTCGCTTGTTTTTTTTGCAGCGCTGACGCTTGCAGCCTTTATTGTTTTTTCTGATACGAGGAATCCTTTTGCAGCCAAACAAGAAATTGTCATCAGTCCTTTGCCTGCAGAAAGTGCGGCTGTGAAAACACCCGCTGTCGTTGAAAATGACATAGAAGAAATTTCAGTGAATGAAGAAACAGAAAACGCTGAGCCAACGGACACACCAGCCGAAGAAGAAAAAAACAATGAAGATGCTAACAAAGAATCGCAATCAAACCTGCTTGCTTATGTTCCCGCCGCAAGAAATTCAAATGAACTAGTAGTAGGCTTTGTTACTGATTTGCATGCGGAAACCAGCATTCAAAACGACGGAACAAGAATCATCCGCAAAACATTTGCCGATAAAATCAACTATTTTGTTGAAAAAATGAACAATGAAACGGTTCCGGATTTCATGCTAATAAATGGCGATGTCATTGAAGGAAGCAAAACGCCTGCGGGTATTGGAATGGAACAATTACGGCTGATAAAAAATCTTTTTGATCGGTCAGCCATACAAAAGTATTGGGTTTTGGGCAATCATGATTTGCGTTCTGTCACAAAACAACAATGGCAAAATGCCCTAGGAATCAGTTACCTCAAAAAATCATTTGAACTGAGAAATTACAAAATAATAATTTTGGACAGCAATTTTAGGGTTAGCAACAAGGATGTAGCTCCCGGAAGTAGTTATACCCGCGGGCATGTTTCCGAAAAAGAACTTGACTGGCTGAAAAATGAACTGAAAAATACCGAAAAAAAGCGCTAGTTTTTATTCATCACCCGCCTCTTTGGAGCACGGATTCTAGAACAAATGAGGGCTTTATCGACAATGCCCAGGAACTTAGGGAAATTTTTTCCAACTATGGTGTTTTGGCGGTTTTTGGCGGACACTTAGAAGATCTTTATTATGAAAAAACCGACAATGTAAAATATTTCGTCCTTCCCGGGATTTATAAACATCCAAAATACCCCGGAGCTTACGGTGTCATCAATGTAAAAGAAAACCGGGTTGATGTTGACTTCAGCTATCTTGCTAATGGAAGATATATAACTATTGAAATGGAAAAAAAATAATATGAAAATAATCACAATTTCCGGGCTGGATGGATCGGGAAAATCAACCCAAATAGAACTTACTAAAAATTACCTTGAGTCTCAAGGCAAAAAGGTTTTCTATTTCCACGCAATAGAGTTTGGTTTGGCCAATAGAATTAAAAATAATTTTTTTTGTCATTCCGAGCGCAGTCGAGGAATCTCGGGATCCTCACGTCGCTTCGCTCCCCAGGATGACATTCAAAATAAAAGTGTAACAAAAGCCAGCTGGCTCCAAATCCAGCTGCGCAAACTTGCTTTATTTATTGATTTGATACGATTTAAAAAACTTTTGAAAAAATTGGAAAAAGAAAATTTTGATTACCTTATCAGCGACAGATACTTTTATGATACAATAATAAATATTGAATATTTAAGCAGCTATCATTCCGAGCGCAGTCGAGGAATCTCGGGATCCTCACGTCGCTTCGCTCCTCAGGATGACATTCCTATGCCCGATGTCTCAATCTACCTTCAAGCCGACCCTGAATTAATCATGCAGCGCGACCGAAAACCCGATCAGGGAATCGAATATTTGCAAAAGAAAAAGGAGCTTTATGACGCAGCTGCACCAATTTTTAGCCTAAAGATTATCAACGGTAATAGAAATAAAGAAGAAATTTTTGAAGAAATTCTGAGTGTTGTTTGTGATTGAAAATAAAAAAGCGCTTCCGGTTTTATAAACCCGAAAGCGCTCATTGTTCACCTGTTGCTTCTGTTTTTTTTAATTTCCGTTCAGAACTTCCCGGACATGTTCCAGCAATGTCTTGTCCAGTCCAATCCTTTCTGGAGAATTGTTAAAAAAAAGCAACAGAGCTGAAGTTATAAATCTATGTCTCGTTTCCATAGAAATCTTAAATGACCGAGAAGGTTCGATGGTAGAATTTGCCGAGAGACGCCGAATTTTGCAAGGAAACTTCTCCGCCAACTCAGCACTGTTAAAAAAATCCATAAACTGTCTTAGTTTAGATTCTTCTTGTTTCAGAAGCTGAACTAAAGAAACATCAATCTGCTCCATAATATTCTTCCTCCTTTATATTCTCTGAAATTTTTTACATTATCAACCCACGTAAAGATGGCAAATGCAGACCGCTGGAAAAATTATTTTGCAGCAAAACTCGCATCAGCCAGGCAAAAACTGCCATTGAAATAATCGTTCCGCAAAAAACACCGCTGGTGTAAAACGGCATTTTTATAAAATTAGCAGCCAATAATAATTGCTCGACATAAACTATGCCTGTAACAACTATTCCTAAAATAAAATAGCCGCAAGTTTCTTGGCTAAATTTCCCGATTGTTGTTATAATTTTATAGGTCAGCAGAACAAAAAACATCGCCGGTCCGACCACTCCAATAACTTTTAAAAGAACCACTAAGTCCATCATATTCCCTCCCTTCTTTTCAGATTTTTTAATATTAACCAATAGCATGCGATTTAATCTATGTCAACCAATCTTGCTAGATCAACTTTCTGGCTCGTCATTTCGGAAATAATTTTCAATCTTTCCGGATACATAATCCATTCTTTCGTGGGACGTATTTTGGGTCCGGCCGATTATGGAAGATATGGACTGGTTGTGACCCTGACCACTATGGTCATCATTCTGATTGGCAACGGCATCCCGACTGCCATGGCCAAATATATCAGCGAGATTTTTGAAACCAATCCGAGTTTGGTGCTGGTCATCAAGAAGAAAGCGATTATTCTGCAATCAATTTTAATTAGCGCAGTTACAATAATATTTTTTCTTTGCGCCCCGCTCATAAGTTACATCCTTGGCGATCCCAGCCTGACTCCCCTTTTCAGAATTTCGACTTTGATAATCCCGGCTTTCGCCTTGGCGTCATTCTATTTTTCCTTTTATACCGGATTGCATAAGTTCAACGTACAATCAGTTTTAAAAACACTGCGCTCTGTTTTCAAGGTTTTGGCCATTGTTGGCCTGGCGTATGCTTTTCGCGTGCCTGGATCAATTGTGGGATATGCCCTGGCCGCATTTTCCGTCTTTTTAATCGCTTTTACGCTGGACCGGCTCAAGTACACCAAAGACCTAAAAAAGGCCGCCAAAACGCAAAATTTAGCCTCAGAGAGCCAATTTGAGACCAAAAAACTGATAAATTACGCTTGGCAAATCATTCTGTTCTTTTTGGCCTATGAGCTCCTAATCAGCATCGACCTCTATCTGGTCAAGGGTCTTTTGCACGATGACTATCTGACCGGCATATACAACGCTTCTCTGACTGTCGGCCGCATTCCCTATTACATTTTTTACGCTCTGACCATAATGCTTTTGCCGGTCATTTCCAAAACCACAGCCGAAAACAATTCAAAAGAAACCAACAAAATCATCGGGCAATCCATGCGGCTGATGACAATTTTGCTGGTGCCTTCAGTAATTTTGATGTCGCAATTTTCCCAGCCAATCATCAGAATATTTTACGGATCCCACTATGCTGCAGCAGCTTTTCCGATGTCTCTCCTGTCATACGGCGTTGGCTTTTTGACTATTTTTTATGTCATGAGTTTTGTTTTGAATGGCGCCGGCAAAACCAAAATCCCGATGTGGATTTCAATTTTTGGAATAATCATAAACGCCATCCTGAATTATATCCTAATTAAACGTTACGGAATCATAGGATCGGCCGCGGCCACAACAGCCACTTCTTTTTTGGCGATGCTGGCGATAATCTACTATATCCAGCGGGATTTCGGAGTTCTTCTTGAGCTCAAGAGCCTGCTGAAAATAACTTTTGCCGGCGGACTAATGTTTGTTGCTTCACTGTTTTTTTCCCAAGGAGAAATAATTTTTATGGTTTGGTCCGTGCTCCTGTTTGCCGGATACCTGATAATTTTATATGCTTTGGGAGAGATTACTAAAAATGATTTTGATTATATCAAGCAAATTGCCACAAAAAAGAAGAAGTCTGAGATTCAGGAAGAGCTTTCCGGCAACGAGCCGACGGCCTAAAAAATAATTTATGGAAACAATCAAGAAAAATATTTTAATTTTTTGCGCTGCGATTTCCGGAAGCTTTTTTTTGTTTACGCCGGTTTGGGCCGAATCGATTCAACTCCAGGTGGACAAAAATTATGTCAACAATAATTCAGACGGCAGCCTGGAAAAACCCTACACGGAAATTGGAAAGGCCATAGAGGCATGCACTCAGGAATGCGTTCTTAATGTTAAAAATGGCATTTACAATGAAAACATCATCCTGAAAGAAGGCGTGAAAATAATCGGTGAAGACAATCAAAAGACAATTATAACCAGCTTGCGTTCGGCGATTATAACAGCCAAAGGCAAAAATGAAATCGAAAATATTACGGTTTTGGGAGGGTATAACGGAATTATTTTTGAAAATGGCGGCAGTTTGAAAAATTCTTTCATAAGAAATGCTTCTCGGATAGGCATCACGCTGAAAGAAAACAGCAGCCTTGTTGAAATTTCGAATTCCACCCTAAAAAATAACGGCAAAGGAATATATGCCGAAAAAGGCAGTGAGTTCAATATAGCCGGAAACGTCATCGGAAAGCCTTCTGAAACCAACACGGAAGAAGGTGTCGACATCCGGGAAAAAACCAAAGGCAAAATCAGCCGCAATCTGATAGCCAGCAACGGAGAAGGCGGCGTAGAAATAATCGTGGGCGGTTCGGATCTGCTCATCGAACAAAATGTCATCCAAGACAACCAGGCCAGCGGAATTGCTTTTCAGTTCTATCGCATAGCCCAAGAAACTGGAGAAATTTTGGTTCAAAAAAACGTGATAAAAAACAACAAAAAAAGCGGGTTTGTCTGCAAAAATCCGAGCGGAGGCGTTCCGCCTTATGAATATTTCAATAAGTCAATAAAGCTCGCAGATAACGTGATCGCAGGCAACGGATCATTGGAACCTGCCGATCCATTGTTTCGCATAAAACAAACTGAGATCTCTAAGGAAAATGTTATGAACGCGGCAGAAATAAAAGAAATTGAAAAAATGACTGAGACAAATCCAGAAGAAGAACAGTCTTATGCTAAAATACTGCTTGAAGGTTTGACTACTGAAAAACAGCTTTCGGATGAAGCAATCTCCAGCAATTCCGAATATTTAAAGAAAGAAAACAAGCTAAAAATCCTGCTCTTCGGTCCAAACTATAAAAGGATTAAAACCATAAAAAATAAATTGGAAAAATTATCCAAAATAAAAATTCAGTTGGAGGAAACCGCCCAGAAATTTGAGAAAATCGGAAGCGAAGAAGACAAAAAGCAACTTGCGGAAGAAATAAGCAAAATTGAAAACACTATCAGCCTCCAAAGCGCAGCTGTTTCAGAACAAGAAAAAGCATTCAGTCTTTTTGGCTGGCTGTTCAAACTTCGGTATAAATAAACCAATTGCGAAATTGTTTTTGCTTATTTTTACAATTCTGCTTCAGCATCTTCTTCTTCGATTTCGTCTTCGCTCATTGCATTTTGATTTGCGCCTGAAAATATTTCTCCCCAAGTATAACGCTTTGGAACCCCCGGAGCGTTTTTTGAAACTTTTTTAACCTCCATTGTTTGCTGAATATCGGTTATATAACTTTCTTTGGGGACAAGTTGTATGACAATAAGCGTGCCAAACTGCTGCCGATTAATTTCCTCATAGATAGGAGCATATTTATCCAGTTGTCTCTGCAAATTCGAACTTGTCGGATAGATCAAAAAATAATTTCCGTTTTTATAAATCTGGCTGCTGCTGGCTGCTATGCCAAATCCATCTCTGGGAATTCCCCGTCTATCCAAATGAAATCTTAGTGATCTGCTATAAAAATTAGAACTGTTAAAGAAAACAGTATAGCCATTCTTTTTATAAAAACTTTCCAGATAATCAACTACTGCGTACTGTTGTTCCAACGTCACTCGATAGCGCTCTTTCAAAATTCTGTCAGACAAAGAGTCAACCACTTCCGTTGACGCCTTTTCAAGGCTTTGAAATCTTCCATATGTTTCGGACAGATTTGACCAGAAAAAGGCCAGCGTCACGGCAGCAATCAGAATAATCCATATTTTCTTGGGCAAAACTTTTTCAAAAAATTCAAAATTTAGTCCCAAAAATATAAACGGCAAAGCGCTGATGATCAGCCAGAAGCGTGGAGAGATATTGAAGGCCAGCGGAGTGAATAGTCCGAAAGAAACAACGAACCAAATGATAACCATCATCAGAAAATCTTTTTTTCCGGCATTTTTTTCAAAAATAAAATTTTTAAGGGCAAAAAATATGCCCAATGAAAATATTAAAATAGCCGCCAGTCCCGGAAATTTTCCTTCGCGGCAAAGTTTTTCACACCTGATGTCAAATTCAGGATTTTTTTCCAAAGTCGGCAGATCCGTATTTTTCGAAGCCAAGATGAGAAAATAAGCGGATGAATTTTCCGTATAATTTTTAAAAACTTTCTCAATCAAAGTTTTGTCCGCACTCTTTTCCGATTTGCCCGTTGCCACTTCCATAAACTGACGGGAATTGGCGCCGCCGGTTTTTATTTCATTGATAATAATCGGCGAATTAATCACTAAAATAATCGCAGCTGCTCCCAGCCAGTATTGCCATTTTATTTTTGGTCTTTTTATTAAAAGAAAAACTAAGACGATGACCGGCATCGAAACAAAGGCCAAAAAATGCAGCTGAGTCGCAACAGCTAGAAAAAAAGCGGCACCCATGAGCCAATGGCCCGAATTTTTTTCATCTTTATCCGCCGCTCTTAGCAAAGAATAGGCCAGCAAAATCGTAAAAAATGGCAAAGCATTCGGATTCCAGCTGAACCGCGAATACATAACCAGAAACAAAGATGTTGAAAATATTGAAGTCAATGCCAGTGTTATCCAAACTGAAAAGTATCTTCTGGCTAAAAAATAAAAGGCTGGAATTGCCAGAATTCCAAAAATCATAATGATGCCCGCCATGCCTTCCGGCGTATTACCAAAAACTAAAGCACTAATATAATTGAAATAATAAAAAATCGGGCCGAGACGCAAAAAAG
Organism: uncultured Bdellovibrionales bacterium; assembly: GCA_964517825.1. Taxonomy (GTDB): domain Bacteria; phylum Patescibacteriota; class Minisyncoccia; order Moranbacterales; family GWC2-37-73; genus JAKLIP01. The sequence goes on along the minus strand of CAZFCX010000008.1, from coordinate 9,177 downwards.
ATCCAGCGGCTTTCGGTCCCAAAAGCGGTAAATTTTCAGGACCTTTTTCCACAGCCACACTTATTATTTTAGCATCCCGGGACTGATCCAATTCAAAATGCAGCCAATCGGAAAAATTATAGGCACGCAGAAAAAATCCTATGGCCAGAATAACTACAATCGCAACTGGAACTATTATTTTTTTGTCAGGAATTTTCATAGCTAGTTTCCCTGTTTAATTTTTCTCAAACTTACGGTTTTTTCGTATAGCCCAAAATATTTTTTGGCGATAACTGACCAATCAATTTTTTCTGTCACTTCCCTGCTTATTCGTCCCATTTCCAATTCTAAGTTTTTATCCAACAGGAATTTTTCAATTGCTTCAACCAATTCATGCGAGTCATTTGTTCTGACAACAAATCCGTTTTTTTTGTCTGTAACCAGCTCCTTGGCCATGACTGCTTCGGTCACGATCACCGGCAAACCGCAAGCCAACGCCCGCAAAACATTATCGCCACTGAAATCTTCGTCCAAAGACGACTGCACGAAAAGATTGGCTTTTTGGTAATATTCCGGCAACTCTTCCCGCGAAACCGCACTAACAAAAGTAATTTTTTCTTTCAAAGACAAGCTGAGCGCCAAATCTTCCAAGGAAGATTTTTCTTTTCCGTCGCCCACAACAACCAGACGCACGTGTTCATATCGTTTGACTAAGATGTTGAAAGCGCGAATCAAAATTCGGATGCCCTTTTCCGGAACAATATCAGAAACACAAACGATTGTAAATTTGTCGGCTTCTTTTTTGGCAGGCTCGGGAAAAAATTCTTTTGTATCAATACCATTGTAAATTACGTCTATTTCCCTTTCCGGTTTTGATGCCAGCATCAATTTGGCTATTCTTTGGCTGCTGGCCACATAGAAACAAGCCCCTTCCCAGACTTTTTTTATAATCGAATCCATTTTTTTGCGCAGGGCTACGATTTTTTTATCAGTTCCGTCAACATCCTGGCTTTCAAGAGATATGACATACGGAATTTTAAATTTTCTTTTCAAAAGATAAGCGACGATTGCGCACGGAACAACAGAAAAAGAATGTGAGAGATCATAACTATTTGCTTTCGCCAGTGTTTTGCAAAATTTATAAGTCTTCCAAGCATACCTAAAAACTTCCAGTCTGGATTGAAAGGGCCTATTTTCCGAATTTTTGCGGATTGGCAAGCGATAAATTGTGACATTCTCGCCCAGTTTGAAAGCATGCGCCTCCCCGTCATCGGAGATTGTCACGAAATCCTGCTTCCCTGCCCGGCGCTGGAAATTTATAACTCAAAAATAAAATTCGCATATGAAATTTATCAAGTAATTACCCTTTAATTGTACAGCAAATACCACTTAGGGTAAACCCCGCACTAAGAAAGCACTGCATGAGTACTGTTTTAGTGCAAGGTAAACTTCGCGTTCAATAGCAAAGAATTGGAAAAAATCTGTAAGAATGCTATTATTATAAGAGCTACTAGTTTTTATTGGACAATTTTTATCTTGATGACAAAAAAACAAAAAACAATATCCCTAATACTCGCCCTTTCTTTTCTGATTTATCCTCTTTTAAGCCTAAAAGCGGAGGCTATTGAAGATGCCACTTATTATCAAAGATATGAACTTTATCTAAAATATCAAAAGAAAGAAAAATACAAAAAATACAAAAAATACAAAAAATATGTGACTCCCTATTCAAAATATAGACGTTACAGCAAATATAAAAAATACAACAAATCAGAATATGATGCTGCTAAAAATTACGGCGGCAGCGAATATAAAGATGGTCATGCCCGCTATTTATCCAGCCAGGAAAACGGGGGCTTGGGCGAAGCCACTCTGGGCGGCACAACTTTAGGACCGGAAATTAAAGTCGGCATCTACAATTACACTAAGGAAGATTTGCGCGATGAAACCTATGTCAGAGTCAGGGCGTCCAAGGATTATTATATTAAAGACGAAGATGGGAATACTTTAGCCACTGTACCAGCTAACATTGATACAGACGATTCAAGTGTGGGAGCCCGCGTCAAATACGTCTCCAGCGGAGATTTAAAAGTCTACCAATCCATCGATGAAACTATTGCCGGTTCGGATGTCTATTTTGAAGCAGCTGATGGCAACAACTCTGATATAATTTTTGACCTCAATCGTCCCAGCTCAGATTATGATCAATATCGTGGAAAAATTAAAGTTCATTTTTATGATTCGCCGGTAGCTGACGGAGATCGCATTTGGGTCATCAACACTCTTCCCATGGAACATTATGTTTGGGGAATTGGTGAAATTGCCGGAGATGGCGATGCTGACCATACCAGAACTATGACAACAATGTTTAGGACCTACGGTTATTGGAAAGCCCGCTGGAGCACACAATACGCTGCTCAAGGATTTACGGTTGTCAATACTTCTGGCAATCAGATTTATCATGGCTACAATTGGGAAGAAGATCATCCGGGTATCAAAGAAGCCGCGCAGGAAACTCGAGGCAAATTAATGATGTACGGCAGTGAAATTGCTCTTTCCCCCTACTCTTCTTGGACAGACGGACGAACTAGAAGTTTTGAAGAACGTTGGGGTTCAACGCTCTATCCATGGTGCCGTTCAGTTTCTGACCCCTATGGCAAGCATCCAACCTCAACAACCGCCGAATTGGAAGCAGCTGGCAATCATATGGTCGGACTTTCTGCTCACGGCTCCCTGAACTTAGCCACTAACTACGATTGGGATTGGGACGAAATTCTTCGTTATTATTTTTACGGAGTCAGATTTGTTGAAGCTTACTAAAAAATATGGGTAAAAAGATACTATTTGCGCTGATTGTTATTGCTCTTGGTTTTTTTATTTTCTACTCCTATCCGATAATCCGAGACAGGTATTTTCCCAATGAAGACAAGGTGGAAGAAGAAAACAACCAATCTGATTCCGAAAAAGATTCGACTGAAGAATCTGGAAATGTTAGCAGTGAAAACGTTGGGAACAGTCAGACAGAAAATCAAACAGAAGAAACTTTAGAAGTAAATGATCCTGAGCTTAAGAAACTCCTAGAAGAAGAGGACGCCGAAGAAGAAAAGGCTGCCAATGAAACGGAGGAAGAAGATTCCTATGTTAAAATAACCAGCCGGGATTGCCAGAACAAATGCCAGGACTTTTCAGATGGCGATGAATTGAAATATTGCCAAGAATATTGCGGCCTTAGCGGTCAAAAAGAAGCAGCAACTGATTGCAACAACTTGGAAGGACTAGAAATAGATTACTGTTACAAAACATTAGCCATTGCCAAAAAAGATTATTCTATTTGCGATAAAATCAAAGATGCCGGCATTCAAAAAACCTGCCGCAACCGCATCACGGAAGATATCATTGACTCGCAAAAATAAACAAACAAAAAACAACCGACTAGCGGTTGTTTTTTGGTATTTTTATACACTATACATTCTACCCGCCTCGACTCGCGAAGATATTCGCTTGTCGACGCGAGGCGGGCAAAATACTTTATACTTGAGCCTCGATTGGTATTTCAATTATAAACCTTGAGCCTTTGCCTTCGCCGTCGGATTCGACCCAGGTGGCGCCGTGGTGCGCGTCAGCGATGGCTTTGCCCACAAAGAGCCCCAAGCCTGTGCCGCCGACATGCAGACGCGACACGTCTTTGCCGCGTGAGAATTTTTTGAAAAGAGATGGGATTTCTTCCCTAGGAACTCCAATGCCGGTGTCGGAAACCGTGACCCGAATAACTTTTCCGTAGGGTGATTTTTCTCCCTCTTTGACAAAACCGTCTTCATCGATAACCACCCCGGATTCGCGAATTTCAGCTTTGACTGTCACTCCACCCTTCTCAGTATATTTGAAAGCGTTGTCGATAAAATTGGAAATCAGTTCGCGAATTTTGGCCGCGTCCATCTTAATCTTTGGAAGCGGATTTTCCGGAACCTTGAGATCCAAATAGAATTTTTTGGATTTGGCGACCAAAATGAAGCTATCATAAAGTTCCTGCAAAATATCATTCACACTGCCCATTTCAAAAGTGAAAGTCAGCCGGCCGGATTCAATACGCGACACATTCAAAAGATCCTCAATGAGATTGACCAGCCTTTCACTGGAAACAAAGACCTTTTCCAAAGCCCCCTTGACCGTAGCGCTCACTTCCCCATAGGAACCTTCCAAAAGCAGAGAAGAAAAACCCTTGATGGCTGTGACTGGAGTTCTGAGCTGATGGGAAGCGATGGAAATAAACTCCGTCTTGGCTTTGTCCAAAATCCTGAGCTTATCATTGGCAATCGCCAAACTATCCGCCATAAGTTGCAACTGCTCCTTGCGTTCAACCTCCGCCCCGACTGATTTTATAAGCATATAACCAAAACCAATAGACAATAAAAACGTTATTCCGGTTAAAATCATGCTTGCCCTGTTTTGAATAAGAAAAAACTGAGAACCAATAAGAATAATAAGTAAAACAACTATAGCCTGAGCCGCAATAACCTTTGCGTTTAAAGCTTTATATTTAACAATGGCATAAGCTCCAAAGCCCGCAAAAAACAAAGTTGCATATGGAGTAAATAAAGTTATAACCTCATTTTTAAAAATAGTAGGTAAAACATCCATAAGCACCCCTGAAAATATAATAATAAAACATCCGACCATAAAAGTTCCAAATTGTTTTTTTTGGTTTTTTTCTAATTTTTTATTTTTTTGAACTGAAAAAACTATTCCTAAAAAAATATAATATAAAAGAATTGCTGCCATTATCCAATACATTGGTCCAGTTATAGTGTAGCACTCGGGAGCAGGACCAATTGTTTCATATAAATCAGTAGCCACTAAAAATAAAAAAGGTATCAAAGGAATAAGAACATAGTAGAAAATCTTTTTTGGTATTTTTTCTTTTTCTGGAAACACATATACAAATAAAACAAAAGATGCTCCAGCAGCTAACCCAAAAGAAGATATTCTGTCTGCCCATAAAATATAATTTGGGTCGGTAAATTTATAACTTAAAAATATTGCAGTAATCCAAATTGCAAGAAAAAAACATATAAAAAAATAGATTCTATTTACCATTCTTTTATAATCTGAAAAAAGAACTAAACAACCCAACAATAAAAGAACCACTATTGGTGGAATAGAAATATAATTTACATAAACTCCCAAATTCAAAAATAGATTAGAAGAGCACATTTTTTATAAATAAATTAATAGACTTTACACATCCTTACTAAAATAATACTACATTATCAGAATTTATACAATTTAAAAAGGAGGCCAGAATATAATATACCTGTGCCTCCCTTTCAACCCGTAATCATTGCTATAATTACGGATTTTCAGACTCACCAGCAATATCAACCTGCTGGAGAATTTCTTTGTTTCTGCCCATATATACATGAGCAGGTTCCGATGGACCCACTTTGGTGTCCGCCAGCAACCTTGAGTTGTCAAAAACCAACCCAAGATTGACGAAGTTGTAATAGAACTTGATGGCCCACAGAAGTTTCCCGAGACCACCATTACCGTTAAACGTTTTTCCCCAGTATGCCAGATGCTGTGAATATTTCCTCAGCTCCGCATCCTCAGGCAATTGCCCCTTGGCATATTGCTGCATCTGCTCCATGAATTTGTAATCCACAAAACAGAAAGGTGGCCGACTGCCATTCGTGGAATTCACTGCGCTTGTCAGAGAGGTCATGTTCGTTGACGAATTCTGACCCGAAGATATATGGTATGTGTTAAACCTACGATCTTCGTTAAACAGCAGCTGAATAATGGATTTCGTCGCATAATCCACCGGAATTACGTCATTCTGCGCGGTTGCACTTGCGGGTATTAACCGCAAAAGATCAAACACTGCAGGCGCCCAACTGATTACAAACGATCGCGGTACCCAGGGTCGGCTGTCTCCCATAATAATAGAAGGGCGAACAACCAACAATTTGTTTGCCGGAATTGTTTCTCGGACAGCAATTTCACCAGCCGTCTTACTACGAGGATAATCCAACAACTGCGTGTATGCAGTGTTAGGTGACTCGTCTTCGTAGACAACTCTGTTTGGCCGGTCGCATCCGCATATCCAGGAAGTTCCCACATACACGAACGTTTCCAAGTTAGGCAAACTTGCCGCCCACTTGGCAACATTTGTCGCCCCAACAACATTGACCTTGTAAATGTTGTCTTTGTGGCTTGGTGCAAACGATGTGTCGGCTGCGGCATGAATAACTGTGTCCACATCTGTCACGTCTTTCAGCTGATCAATCAGGTTTTCACCCGACAAATCGCCGACAACCGCGACAACCTTGCTGCGATCGAAAAGGTCATCGTGAAACGCGAAAACTTTTTCGAGCCGCTTGGTTGCTTCTCCAAAATTTGTTGCCCGAATCAGGCAGTAAATCTTTTCAACCCTTGTGTCTTTGGAGAGTTCCACAAGAAGTTCCCCACCCAGAAATCCAGTCACACCCGTAATAAGAATTCTCTTCATAATATCCTCCCCAGCCAATGGCCTGAAATTTTTTTCATTTTTCTGATTATGACAAAAATTATGCTGGCAATCAATATCCAAAATATTACAATAAATATTGATTCTCCTGCTAATTTTACGAAAAAAACAATAACGTCGATTATTACTCCCCAAACAATGGAACAATAAATTGATCCTTCCAAGATTTTTCCAAAAACCCTCCAAATGCTATCGTTTTCTCTTTTGAAGAATAGATAGGCTATCAGGGGATTTTCAATGGAAATCGCAATGAAAGTTGCTCGTGGACTTTTGCTTATCTTTTCTTTGATCAGCTTTACCCACTTGTAAGAACTTTCTTTTTCTTCGTAAAGCCAGGGTTTTATTTTTTCTAAAAGAAAAACATCCTCTTTGAAAAAATTATACAAATAAAACCCCGCAAAACAAACGACAACCAATGAGAAAAATAATGGAATAAAAGCAAAATACTGAAATTTGTAACCTAGCCATGGCATATAAAGACTGTCAAAAACAGCTATTATCGCCACCGTTGAAGCATAGGCACTTCCAACCCGTATTGCTTTTTTAGGATTTTCACGCCAGCTCACTAAGAGACGGCGTACGAACGACCCTCTTCCATTTAAAACTTGTTCAGTTGTCAAAGTACACCACCTCCTTATTTTTATTTTATGACCCAAATATACACCTTTTTTTATATTTTGTAAAGACTTTACGGACATTAATACAACTGTTTATTCTTTTTATTTCTTTTTATACTTTGTTTAAGCCAAAATATATCAATATGCTTTGTAACATAACTGTGGATAACTTTAAAAAAACACTTGCTTTATTCAAAAAATATGCTAGGATAGGTTCATGGAAAAATCATCCTACTCATACATAGAATCAGAGCTCCAAAAGCTTGGGCTCAATAAAAACGAGGCCAGAGTCTATCTGGCTGCTTTGGAATTGGGCCAATCTTCTGTTCAAAAACTATCTAAAGAGGTTGCGATGAGCAGACCGACCGTGTATAGAATATTGGAATCATTGCAAAAAAAAGAGCTCATTGAAAAGATGGACCGTAAAAAAGGAGGATCGGTCAATCCGAAATCTCCGGATGAACTTTTGGGTTTGCTGCGAATTAAAAAAAGAATGGTTGAAGAACAAGAACGGGAATTTATGCGCATAATATCAACCCTGAAAACTAAGCACTATGCCTCAAATAAGAATCTATTTGAAATTTTTGATAACAGCAATGATGGCAAGAAATTTGTTCTAGAAGATATTGCTGAGACCAATGCCAAGAAAATCTATGTTTTTTTTGGTTCTGATGACCTGATCAAACCAAATGAATTATCGCCTATATATGAAAAAATCCGAAAGCGCACGGGCAAGATTGAAATCGAAGAACTTTTTACCAAAAAATATCCTGAACATTCTCGCCCTTATGTTAAAAGGAAATTTATAGCAGCCTCTCTGTCCCCTTTTTCCGGAACGCTTATTGTTACGCATAAAATTATATATTTTAATAAGGATCAAATCTTTTGCATGGAAGAAGAAAACATGCTGAAGCTTATTAAATCTTTATTTGCTTCTCTTTGGAATTCTAAACAATAAAAATACCTTATAAAAAATCGAGCCCTTGGGAATTTCTTCCACAAGGGCTCTTTTTGTATAGGGTTTCTTGAACCCTAGAACGTGTAATACGCGGAAAGCATAGTCATTTGCGCTTTCCCTAAGAAATCCTCAGTGGCACGAAATGGCCTGTACATATAGGCCAGATTCACGCCGCCATTTTCGAAATAAACCCCGGCGCCACCAGCAACTCCGCCATTAGCACAACCACCGTATATTGCAAAAAAGTCTTTCACAATATACTGTTCAACTCCAATAAAATACTGCAGGCTGGTAGCACCATCCGGAAGCCAGTAGTGCCTGATCTCTGCAGAAATCATCGTCATTGATGTCACTTTGGCGCTGACACCAAACCGGATTTGATCCGTTTGGCTTCTCGCCATTTCTTCGTACAGGTTGTCAATGTATGATTTTTCCTCATCCCACGAATGGGCGAAGAAAATACCAACACTGACTTTTTTGTCGAAGAAGCTGGGCTGATAAAGGCCTCCAACTCCGACTTCATGGCTTTTAGACTTGGAAATAATTTCCGTATCCAGAGGATCCACAAAAGTCGTGCGCGCCGTAATCCTGGATTGTGAATATGTGTAGCTTGCGCCCACATACAAATCCTTTAGAGCCGGCACCTGCAACCCATATTGGATCCCAATTGACGGCGAACTATTGATCTTGATGCTATCAAAATCACCCAATTCACCAGTGTTAGAACCGGCGCAGTTTCCCACCACTTGCAAAACACCAACTGGCAATTTTGCAGTAGCTGACAACGAGGCCATGCTTGTGTTGGGTCCGTTATTAAATTTTATGAACCCGTAATTAGCGAAAACACTGCCCCTGATCGGTTTTTCTGAAACTTTCACTGCAAGTAAGGCGGGATTTTTCGAAGAAAAATCCGGAACTGCAGTTGTTGCGCCACCGATCGCCATTGCATCCGCCCCGTCAGGCATCTCTGATACCGTTTTTTGAAATGCGGTGCCGAACTCTTCAGCGTTAGCTACAACAGCCAGCATCGCCATAAACATAACCGCCACAACAACCATAATTTTTTTCATCATTAATTCCTCCCGCATATTTCAAATTTT
>CAZFCX010000007.1:0-23366 GCA_964517825.1 uncultured Bdellovibrionales bacterium | reverse complement strand
AAACATTAAAAATTTGAGCATTAGAAATTGATTAAAAATTTTAAATTTAAAATTGAAAATTGTCCCAAAACGTTACGCGTTTTGGGAATCGATCCTGGCACGGCGACAGTCGGGTGGGCGATTCTGGATGAAGAAAAAGGGTGTGTGAAAGCGACGGCCTATGGTCACATTGCAACTTCGCCTAAGGATTCGGCTGAAAAAAGGCTTTTTGAAGTGGCGGCTGATCTGGAAAAAATAATTAAAAAATACAAACCGAAGGAAGCAGCAGTTGAAGATTTATTTTTCTTCAAAAACGTCAAAACAGTCATGAAAGTCAGCCAGGCCAGAGGGGCTATACTCTTGACATTGGAGAAAAATAATGTTAATATCGCTGGCTATACTCCGCTCCAGGTCAAGCAGGCGTTGACGGGTTATGGCCGGGCAGAAAAGAAGCAAATTCAGATCATGGTGCAAAAAATTTTGGGCCTCAAAAGTATTCCAAAGCCTGATGACACAGCGGATGCGATCGCAATCGCGCTATGCCACCTTAATTCGAGAAAGATGCGGGAAATAAACAAGAGTTAATAAATATGATTTATAAGGTTTATTGATTTGAAAAAATAATTTTAAATTATAAATTCTAAATGAATTTTTAATGATTTAATTTAAAATTAAAAAATTTGACATTGACTTAAAATTTAAAATTTAAAAATTAAAATTTTATTATGGAACACATTAATCCAATCGTCAGTTATTTTGTAAGTCAGGGCATGCCGCTGGAAACGGTGGTGCTGCTTTTAATGCTGCCGATCATCGTGACTCTTATTGCTTTTTTCCGCCAAGTCATCGGGATCAAAGCTTTCGGAATTTATACTCCAGCCATTGTAACGTTTGCCTTTTTGGCATTTCAGCAACTGCGCTATGGAGTTCTGGTTTTTGTCAGTGTTATTTTGCTGGGCATGATAATGCGTTTTGTTCTCAAAGGATTACGTATTCTTTATCTGCCGCGGGTTGCCATTACTCTTAGCGTGATCGCAATTGCCATTTTAGTGCTATTGGGTTTTGGCGGAGCAATGCAAAGAACGGGTTTGGCGGCTATTTCTATTTTTCCGATTTTGATCATGGTGACTTTAGTTGAAAAATTTGTGGCCACGCAAATTGAAAAAGGCAATAAAGCTGCTTTGATTTTGGCCGTGGAAACACTGGTAATTTCTATAGCTGGCTATTATTTGGCCAGCTGGCCGCTGCTCATAAAAAGCGTCGTGGCTTTTCCCTGGATTGTTTTATTCACGATTCCTATCAACATTGCGTTGGGAAAATGGGGCGGTCTGCGGCTCAGCGAATATTTCCGCTTCAAGGAAGTTTTGAAAAATATAAAATAAATTTTGTTATGTTTGAATCCATAAAAAATGCGCAAAAATTGCTTGGCATGAATGCTCGCAATCTGAGCTATATCCGACCATACAATCGTAAAAAAGCAAAAAGGTTGGCGGATAATAAAATTCTCAGTAAACGGGTTCTCGGCAAAGCTGGAATTCCGGTGTCGAAATTGATTGCCAAAATAAAGTCTATTGAAGAACTGGAAAATTTTGACTGGTCGGTTTTGCCGTCTTCATTTGCGCTCAAGCCTAATCGCGGATTTGGAGGTGGCGGAATTTTGGTTGTTTATGGCAAGAAAAAGAATTGCGATGGAATTTGGATAAAAGCTGACGGCTCGACTATAAATATTGAAGATATCAAAAGCCATGTCCTTAACATTTTGGACGGCGCTTTTTCTCTGTCCAACACTCCGGACATTGCTTTTTTTGAAGAGCGATTGACACTACTCAAACTTTTCAAGCCCTATGCGTACAAAGGCATTCCGGATATTCGTGTGATTGTTTTCAATCGTATTCCAGTCATGGCGATGCTTCGTCTGCCGACCAAAGAGTCTGGAGGGAAAGCTAATCTGCAGCAAGGAGGAATCGGCGTGGGGATAGATTTGGCAACAGGCGTGACAACAACAGCGGTTTTGGGCAAAGGAAAAATTATCGATTATGTACCAGGCACGAGAATGCTGCTTTCCGGTATTAAAATTCCATATTGGAAAGATATTTTGCTTTTAGCCGTCAAAGCACAGGAAGTTTCCGGCATGGGCTATTTGGGCGCGGACGTGGCGATTGACCGCGAACGCGGACCGGTGTTTTTGGAAATAAACGCGCGGCCGGGACTTTCCATTCAAGTCGCCAATCTTTCAGGACTCCGTGAACGCTTGGAAAGAATCAAAGGCCTTAAAATTAAAACAGCCGAGCGCGGCGTGCGTGTGGGCCGTGATCTTTTCGGCGGAGAAATTGAGGAAGAAGTGGAAGATATTTCCGGACGAAAAGTCATCGGAACAGTGGAAAAAATAAAATTGATCGGGAAAGATGGAAAAGAAATTGAAGTGGAAGCTAAGATTGATACTGGTGCTGGATTTACTTCAATCGATATTGACATTGCAAAGCAACTAGGATTTGAAGATGTTGTTGCTATTATTGAAGAAAAAGATGTTAAATACGAAGAAATAAAAAACCTTTCCAAAGAAGAACGTGAAGCTATTTTCAAAAAAAATCCAGACGTTGTTGAAACGGCCATTATTCATTCTTCACACGGAACCACCTATCGTCCAATGATAAAGATAAAAATGGTTGTGGATAATTTAGAGATTGAAACAAAAGTAACTATTATTGATCGATCAAATCTTAATTATCAAGTCATTGTAGGCAAGAGAAATCTGGGTAAATTTCTAATTGACGTACGTAAATAAATTTATGAAAAATGTAATCGTTATTTATTGGGGAGATGATTGGAAAAAGAAAAATCCTATATCCAATGAAATTACGCGGCATTCTTTTGAGGAGTGGCATGTTATGGGCCAAAAAAGGGGCATTGAAATGTTTAGAGCTTCATTAAAGTGGTATGACTCTAAAAAAAATGTTTTTAAAAAAGCTTGGGCTTTTCGGAATGGTAAATGGATAAAGGTAATAAAAGACGTAAAACCACATCTTGTCTATGATAAAGTAGCTGGCAAATATGATACCTTAGCCTTTGATAAGAAAATGCAACTTAGCAGTCAAGTTAAAATGTTTAACAATCCATTGTTTCGCATGATGGTCAACAATAAACTTTCACAGTATGCAATTTTTGCGGAATTTATGCCTAAGTCATTTGTAGCTATGGATAAAGAAGATTTAGAAAAGGTTTTTCCCAAAATAAAATCTAAAAAAATTGTAGTTAAGCCGCTCCATGGTTCTGGTGGTTTTGGTATTGTGATTGATGAAAAGGCGAAAGCTATCAGAAAGAAATATGATTAGCCTGTATTGGTTCAAGAATTCATTATTAGCGAAAAAGGCATCCCCGGTTTTTCAAAAAAGAAAGAAGTTGCGGACCTGCGTTTGGTTTTTATGCACCATAAACTAAGCTATGCTCTTTCGCGCATTGCCAAGAGAGGATCATTGTTTACCAATTTACATCAGGGCGCTAGCGGAGTTTTGGTGCCAGAAAAATTTATACCGCAAGGTGTTTGGGAAATCACGCGGAAAATAATCAAAAAATTGGAAATATTTCCCAAGGCGCAGTATTCTTTGGATTTTATCTTTTCTAATTCTGGCAAAGCCTATTTAGTTGAGATGAATACAACGCCTGGTATTGATTTGGTAACAACATTGGGGAATGAAAAAATAAAAAAAGAATGCTTTGAGTCCATTATTAAATTACTTTGATGAAAAAAAATAAATTATCAGTTGCGATTGTTGCCCCGCCCTTTGGAGAAGCTAGTGGTCCAGAAGTTGTTGCTAAAGATATTGCCGAAGCACTACAAAAAGAAGGAATAGATGTAACATTATTTGCTCCTGGCGATTGGAAAACTGACGTAAAACATATTCCAACTTTAGAAAAAAGTATTTGGAATATGACTTTAGCAGAAAAACGAGGAAAGATAGAGGCTTTGCGCATAAAAAATCAAATGAAAATTGTCGAATATGTTGATAAATTTGATATAATTCATTTTCATTGTCAAAAATATTCTCCTTTAGCTGCGGAAAAAATAGTAAATCCATGTGTGCTTACTTTTCACAATAATTTTTCCGAAAAAGATTTTCGTTTAGCAAAAAAAGCTAATTTATATACGGTTGCAATTTCGCATTCGCAAAATAAAAAAAATCTAACTGATGCAGTTATTTATAATAGTGTTCCAGTTAATAAAATAAAACCATCTTTTAAAAAAGGTGACTATTTGTTGTTTCTGGGCAGGTTAGCTGATCAAAAAGGCGTGGATACAGCTATTGAAATTGCCAAGAAAAGTGAAAAAAAGTTGCATATTCTTGGCAGAATTGGCAATACACAAGAAAGAAAAAAATATTTTGAAGAAAAAATAAAGCCTTTTGTTGATAATCGGCAAATATATTATTTGGGGACAGTTGAGCATGAAAAAATATATGAATATTGCGCAAAAGCGGAAGCCTTGCTTTTTCCGATTCGTCGGCCAGAAGCTTTCGGTTTAGTGGCTATCGAAGCTTTAGCTTGCGGTACGCCAGTTATTGGTACAAAAACAGCACCTTTGCCAGAAATTTTAAAAAATAAAAAAGTCGCATTTCTTTCGGATGATATAAATGAGCTGGCAATGGCTGCCAAAAACACTGGTTTGTTTGATAGAAAAACTTGTCGTAAATATGCGGAGAAAAATTTTGGTAGTTCAATAATGGCCAAAAAATATATAGAATTATACAAAAAAATTCTTAATGAAGAAAAATAAATCTATAATAATAAATGCTGATGATTGGGGATTTTCACCTTTTTTTAACAAAGGCATCTTGAAACTTATCAGAAGGGGTCTTGTTACAAGTGTTTCTGTGATGGTTAATCAGAAATATCTTGAACCGGAAAAACTTTTATCTTTTGATAATATTTCAATAGGCTTGCATCTCGAACTTGATGAAAGCTCGGGAGCTGACGAAATAGAAATGCAAATAAACAAATTTAAACAAATGTTTGGCAAACTGCCGTCTCACTTAGATGGACATCAGCATTGTCATATATTGCCAAAACATATAAACAATGTTGCAAGAATTGCTAAAAAGTATGCTTTGCCGGTAAGATCGCGGTTTAATGAAGATAGAGATTTTTTAAAAAAAAATAAAATTAAAACTCCCGATTTTTTCTTGAGCTGGCACCCAAAAAGAACGGAAAAATTAATAGATCAATTAGAAAATGTGGATGTTTGTGTGATTGAAATGGTGTGCCATCCTGGGTATTTTGATAAAAATTGCAATTATTCATATAATAAACAAAGAGAACAAGAACTTAATTTTCTTCAGAGTTCTAATTTTTTAAATATTATTAGTAAATTTAAGCTTACAAATTATTATGAATTATGAGGTTCCTACAACAGAAAATCTCACTAATAATAAATCCGAAGCACTAGATGAAAGATGGCACAAACGTGCCTATGAGTTAATGACGTTTGATGATCATACTTACTTTGAAGGTGATAAAAATGAATGGGAAAATCAGAAAAGAGATTTTATGAATGAAAAAATAAGGAACCCCCTCTTGCAGTGTACAAAAATAAACCAGTTTAATATAGAAGATCGCGAAGAAAAGTTGTTGCAATTTAAAAAAGAAGTTATTTCAGAAGAAAATAATGAAATTATACAGCAAGTGTATAGATGGAAAATAAACGAAAAAATTGCGCAGGTCAGAATGATGAAGGCGGCAAGAGACGGAAATGACAAAAAGTTTTCTCGGTACTCTCGATTTATATATGGAATGCCAAGCAGGGATATATATAATTACACAATGAAGAGAGTTGAAGAAATAACAAAAAATAATATTAATAATGAGAATGAAATTGTGCGTGGCGCAGCTAAAAGATTATTGGATAATCTATCTTTTTCTGAAAATGCAACTGAGTCTGCAATGCCGGATATAAAAAATCTTCCAAAACCGAAAGATATGGAGAATGAAAAAGAATATAATGCTGAAGAAATTAAAAAAGCTTTTGACGAAGCTATAGGGGAACAAAAACTTGCAGGCTGGGAAGCTATTATTGATAAAGAAAGCCAAAAATTAACCATAAGAGTTAATCAGGAAACAAAAAAAATAAAAATTCCACCCACAAGAATTGTCAAAGAAACAAAACTTAAAGCCTTAATGGTGCATGAATTAGGCACCCATGCTTTGCGACGCGATCATGGTGAAAGATCTAAATTAAAGCTGTTGGGTATTGGTGTTGATAGGCATTTAAAAGGCGAAGAGGGCGTTTCTAGGTTTGAAGAAATGAAAATTACGGGCGCTGATGATTTTGCGGGTTTCGGTTATCATTTGGCTATATCTTTAGCGGTTGGTATGGATGGAAAACCTCGTGATTTTAGGGATGTGTATAATATTCTTCGTGATTATTATTTTATAAAATCAAAAAAAGATAATAAAGATGAGGCTTGGGAAAAATCCAAAGAAGAGGCTTGGAAATCTACTCGCAGAACTTTTCTGGGCTCAACCGGGAATACCCCGGGCAAGTGTTTTACAAGAGATATTGTATACAGAGAAGGTAATATTGGAGTTTGGGATTTGGTACAAAAAGAAAGTGGTGAAATGAAAAGAATAATGGTTGGTAAATATGATCCGACAAATTGTAGGCATATATGGATTCTTGAACAACTTGGAATTTCAGAAAAAGATTTGGAGATGCTTGAAAAATAAAGTTTATTATTTATATTTAAAAAATCTGCTTTAGCAGGGTTTTTTGATTTTTTGACCGCAACGGCACTTGAGTTTATACTATAAGAGTGAAAAAGTATTAAAAAATTAGCGTATAAACAAAAATGATGCCTGTTTTTATCACTAACAATTTTAAAGGATCTTTCTGGAAAAATAGATGGAAAATAATGAGCAAAATAGCCATTTGGCTTTTTGGCCTAGGCTTGTTTTTCATGGCAGGTATTTTTATATATTATGCCAAAGATTTGCCAAGTCCGACCACGATAAAAACAAGAACAGTGGCTGAGTCAACCAAAATATATGACCGGACCGGCGAGCACCTTTTGTATGACATCCATGGCGAAGAAAAACGTACCATTATTCCGTTTGAACAAATTCCGGAAACGTTAAAATCTGCCACAATTGCTCTGGAAGATCAGGATTTCTATTCGCATCATGGCATAAAAATAACTTCGATCATTCGTTCAGCTTTGAAAGATGTCATGAAAGGTTCTGCTGCACAGGGAGGATCGACAATTACCCAGCAGTTCGTCAAAAAAGCGCTTTTGACTGACGAAAAAAGAATATCCAGAAAGATAAAAGAAGTGATTTTGTCGATAGAAATTGAAACTCGCTATTCAAAAGATGAAATTTTAGGCATGTACTTAAATCAGATTCCCTATGGATCAAACGCTTATGGTGTTGAAGCGGCGGCACAAACTTTTTTCAAAAAATCAGCCAAAGAACTTAATCTTTCAGAGGCGGCTTTGCTGGCGTGTCTGCCGAATGCGCCGACATATTATTCTCCTTTCGGACTTCACACTGATGCCTTGAAGGCCAGACAAGAATCGACGCTGCAAAAGATGGCTGACCAGGGATATATTACTCAAGAACAGGCGGATGAGGCCAAAAATGTGGATATTTTAGCTACCATAAGTCCTAAAAAAGATAATATCTATGCCCCACACTTTGTGATGTATGTTAAAGATTATTTGGTTGAGAAATATGGCGATCAGGCGGTGGAACAGAAAGGGCTCAAGGTTTATACCTCATTAGATTGGAATATGCAGCAAGAAGCCGAAAAAGCGGTCTTGGAAGGGGCGACTAAAAATGCCGCTCAAAACGCTTGGAATGCGGCTTTGGTTGCTGAAGATCCTAAGAGTGGACAAATATTGGCAATGGTTGGATCCAAAGACTATTTCGGCAAATCTTATCCAGAAGGATGCGTCTCCGGAAAAACCTGCACTTTTGAACCGCAAGATAATGTAGCCATCCGCAATCGCCAACCGGGATCTTCTTTCAAGCCTTATGTCTATCTAACGGCCTTCTCAAAAGGTTATACGCCGGAAACTCTTCTCTTTGATGTAGAAACAAGTTTTACAGCTGACGATTCTTCGCAGGAAGAGTATAAGCCGCAAAATTACGACGGGAAATTTCGTGGCCCTATCCAGATGAAAAATGCATTGGCTATGTCGCTTAATATCCCAGCCGTCAAAACTCTCTATCTGGCCGGCGTAAAAGATTCAATCAAGGTTGCTAAGGGATTGGGAATTACCGGGCTAAATCAGCCTGAGCGTTACGGATTGTCACTGGTTCTCGGCGGAGGAGAAGTCAAACTTATTGATCATGTCCACGCCTATGCTTCTCTGGCTCGTGGCGGAGTTTCCAAAAATCAGACCTATATTTTGCGAGTTGAAGATAATGAAGGCACTGTGTTGGAAGAATACAAATCTTCCGATGGTCAGCGGGTGGTTGAGGAAAAATATGTAGCTATGCTGGATTATATAATGTCAACCAATGATCTCCGAGCCCCGGTTTTTGGTGAAAATAATCCGTTTAGATTCGACAATCGGCAAGTAGCAGCCAAAACCGGAACGACCAATGAATTTCGCGACGGTTGGGCGGTGGGTTTCACCCCGTCTTTAGCAGTGGGCGTTTGGGCGGGTAACAACAATAATGCTTCAATGAAAGCCGGTGCCGATGGAATTTATGTAGCAGCACCGATATTCCGAAGTTTTATGGATAAAGCTTTGACTAACTATGCCATTGAAGAATTTCCAAAATATGAGAAAGAAGAAGATGCCGGCAAACAGGTTTTAAATGGAAAAATGGATGAAGAAAAAGACGTTAAAGTCTGTGCCATTCCTGATGAAAAAAATGAATATTGCCTGGCTAGCGATGCCTGCCCTTCGTCCTATGTAGAGAAAAAAGATTTTTTCAATGTTCATACTATTTTGTATTATGTGAAAAAAGATGATCCGCGCGGGGATCGTCCTGAAGATCCTAAATCTGATCCGCAATTCAAAAATTGGGAAAAGGGAGTTGTCGAGTGGGCTGAAAAAAATGACGATAAAAAATACAAAAGAGGATCGGCTCCGGATGAGGAATGCAAAAAAAGTGATTTTGAAGGCTTGGATCCGAGCATTTCAGTTTCTGTTTCCGGTAGTCTTTCATCCGGTCTTTCTATTTCAGCCAAAGTAAAATCTGTTTTTGATGTAGATAAGGTCACTTTTTATGTTGACGGAAAAGAAGTAGATTCTATGAGCAGCGGTCCGTATAAAACGAAATATGATACTTCTGATCATTCTGCCGGAGATAAATTGAATATCGAAGCCAAAGTTAAAGATGAAAGTGGGAATGAAGACAGCGATTCTAAAACAGTAACATTGTAAAAACAAATAGCAGTGAGCAAGGAACAATGAGCAGTAGATCTGAATTTATTGATCATTGGTCGTTGGTTATTGATCATTGGAGATGATTGCTAAAATAAAAGGCACAATTGAATTTATTCATGATAATTATGTGGTGGTTGATGTGGCCGGCGTAGGCTACAAGATTTTTACGACGGCCTATATTCTGGGAAAAATCTCCGGCCAGCCCAGCACGGAATTTTATACGCATACTTATGTGCGCGAAGACACTCTTTCTCTTTACGGTTTTTTGGAATTTTCAGAACTGGAAATGTTCGAACTCCTGATTTCTATTTCCGGCATCGGACCCAAGGCGGCGCTCGGAATTCTGTCAATTGCCGATCCCAAGACCGTCAGAGCGGCGGTTCTCAATGAAGATTCTTCGATTTTGACGCGAGTTTCCGGCATTGGCAAAAAAACAGCCGAGCGGGTCATTCTAGAACTCAAAAACAAGGTGGCTGACCTGCCACTCCAGGAAAAAACACAGATTTCCGAGGACAGCGATGTTCTGGAAGCACTGATTGCAATGGGCTATTCCAACTCGCAGGCCCGCGAAGCGCTCAAAACTGTTCCAGCGGACGTTAAAGACGTTGGCCAACGGGTAAAATTAGCACTTAAGAATTTAGGAAAGAAATAAAAATTAAAATTTATATAAAAACAGGTTGTTTGATCTGTTTTTGTTTTTGCTTAAAAATGTTGCTATACTTGGACTATGGAAAATAATGCAAAAAATACGGAATTTCTTCAATCCGAAGAATGGCGGGAGTTTCAGAAAAAGGCGGGTAGCCGGGTTTTTTACGTTGAAAATGAAGGATTTTCTGCCAGTATAATAGAACACCAGCTTCCGATAGTCGGAAAGTATTTTTATATCCCGAGAGGAATAGTTCTTTCGGCTGAAGCCGAAAGAATTTCGAATTTCGAAGTTAGAATTTCGAATGAATTTCCAATGGCTAATAATAAAATTTCAAATGAACTCAAAATTCAAAATTCAAAATTAAAAAATTATTTTTCTGAGCTAATGGAATTAGCAAAGAAAAATAATATTGGCTGGATTCGGGTTGATTTGAAAGATAAAAATGATTTGAATTTGATTAAAGAAAATATAAAGCAAAAAATTGCCAAGGCGCCGCATGACATGCAACCGAGAGAAATTTTTGTCATTGATATTACAAAAAATGAAGAAGAGTTGCTGAGCGAGATGTCTCAAAAAACCCGTTATAATATAAAATTGGCGCAAAAACGAGGGATCTCTCTGCGAACTACGAATAAATACGAAAATACGAATGATATTTCAGAATTTATAAGATTAGTGAAAGCAACAGCCAAGAGAAAAGGAATCAGTTTTCATGCCGAAGATTATTATCGAAAAATGTTTGAAAATTTGCCAGAAAATATGTTGAAACTGTATGTGGCAGAGTATAACGGGAAAATTATTGCAGCTAATATAGTAGTTTTTTATGGAGACACGGCGACCTATCTTCACGGTGCGACGGATGATGAATATCGCAATGTGATGGCGCCATATCTTTTGCAATGGCAGGCGATTTTGGATGCCAAAAAAGCGGGTTGTAAAAAGTATGATTTCGGGGGCGTAAAAATAGTGGAGCGAAGCGACCTCTCCCCAACCATCTCCTTACTAAAGAGAGGGAGCAAGGGAGATGCCAATTCTTGGGCAGGAATTACCAGATTTAAATTGGGGTTTTCACCAAATACAAAACCGGTTGAATTTTTGGGGAGCTATGATATAATCGTTAATTCAAGAGTTTATTTGTTATATCAAGTTTTGCAAAAGGTTAAAGAATTGTTTATAAAAATAAGAAAATAATTTTTCCATAAATTTAAAAATTTAATTCCTCAAAACATCAAAAACTTGTACCATCTGGCGCAAGCTATTTTGGCTAATTTTTGGTATGGCTTTCCATCTAGAAAAATAAAAGTTATTGGAGTGACTGGAACAAATGGCAAAACAACTACCGTGCAGATGATTGCCAAAATCTTGGAAGAGGCTGGCAACCCCGTAGAGCCAGGAGGCCACGGGGCAAGAAAAGTAGCAGTAGCTTCGACCATAAACTTCAGGATAAATGGAAATGAAGAAATAAATAAAACCAAATTTACCACGCTTTCCAGCTGGGCAGTCCAAAAATTTATCAAAAAAGCCCTTAAAAATGGATGTGAATATTTGGTTTTGGAAACATCTTCCCATTCGCTGGATCAATATAGAGTTTGGGGCGTGGTGTATGATACGGCTGTCATCACAAATGTTACTCGCGAACATCTTGATTATCATAAGACAATGGAAGAATACCGGAAATCTAAAATGCGATTATTAAAAAAAGCAAAAACAGCAATAGTGAATTTGGACATGGAAGAACCCGAAGAATTTTTAAATGTATCTAATGGGAAGAGAATTACGTACTCCTTGAAAAATTCGAAAGCAGATGTTTTGGCAGAAAATATAGAAGTAGGCATACAAGATACAAGATACAAGGTCCGAGATACGAATTTTAAACTCAATCTTCTTGGAGAATTTAACATTGAAAACGCGCTGGCGGCAATCTCGGTGGCTATTTCTGAAAATATTGATTTAGAAACAATAGCCAAGGCCTTGGAAAAAATAAATTTAGTTCCTGGCAGAATGGAAAGAGTTATTAATGGAAAAGGAATAAACATTATTATAGATTATGCCGTTACTCCGGATTCTTTGGAAAAATTATATGAATTAATAAAAAGTATCCGCGACAATTCGCCCGAAATTCGTGAAAATTCGAAGATAATCGCAGTATTTGGTTCCTGCGGAGAACGCGATAGGGGCAAAAGGCCAATAATGGGAGAAATAGTTTCCAAAGAAGCTGATTTTGTCATAGTTACCAATGAAGATCCATATGATGAAGATCCGATGCAGATAATCAATGAAGTTTCTAAGGGAATTAAAAATAGGATTGAAGGCAATAATTTTTGGAAAATTTTAGACAGAAGAGAGGCTATCCGAAAAGCATTGGAACTTGCGAAGGCGGGTGATTTTGTTGTCGTGACTGGCAAAGGCGCGGAAGAAACTATGGCTGTCGGTGACAAAAGAATTCCATGGAACGATAGAAAGGTTATTGAAGAAGAATTAAGTAAATAAAAACAGACCCAATAAAGAAAGAGGCCTGTTTTTTTATTGCCCGAACTAAGAAAATAATTTTATAAACAAAGCAGTCAAAATGATGCCTAGAACAGCGCCGACAATTATTTCGTTGACGCGGTGGCCAGTTCGTTCTTTGAGGCGCGGGAATTTTTTATCATCAACATCTAATTGTTCAATCAACATATTCAGATAGCGTCCTTGGTCGCCAAGATACATGCGGAGCCTGGCGGCGTCGTCAATAATTAAAAAAGCCAGAGCGAAAGCGACAGCAAAAGCGCCGCTATGAACGCCCTCAAAAAAACCTATAGAAATAACAAGTGAAAGGGCAAAAGCCGTGTGGGCCGAAGGCATATGGCCGTGAGAGAAGGCATAACGGATATCCCAGCCATGTTTCAGGCCGTATAAAACAAATTTTATGGTTTGGGCAATAACACCGACCAAGACAGGAATAATAAAAATTGCATAAGACGTAATAAATTTCATAGGGATATATTATTAGTAAATTATTGTAATTACATTATAGCACACTTTTACCATTTGAAACGCAAGCCAAAATGGTATATAATTGGGCTAATAATATTTAAATTAAAGGTTTTGATATTTCATTGGATATAAAATGCAAATGTCAAAATCCCATCACCGAGTATGAGCATTGGAGTAATTGTTTTGATCGTCGTAGTCGTTTTGGTTATTTTAGGCATTGGGATTTACAACAGCCTGATTACGTTAAAAAATCGGGTTGATGAGGCTTGGAGCGATATCGATGTTCAATTAAAAAGGAGATATGATCTTATCCCTAACTTAGTGAACACAGTCAAGGGTTATGCAGCACACGAGAAGGGTTTGTTTGAAAAAGTGACTGAGGCTCGGGCTGCGGCTATGGGTGCGCAAACTCCAGCCCAGAAAGAGCAGGCGGAAAACATGCTTTCCGGAACGCTCAAATCTTTATTTGCAGTCGCGGAAAATTATCCAGACCTCAAAGCTAACCAGAATTTTTTAGAGCTCCAGCGCGAATTAACTGATACGGAAGATAAAATTCAAGCCGCACGCAGATTCTACAATGGCAATGTGCGTGACTTCAACACTAAGATTCAAGTTTTCCCAACCAACATTTTCGCCGGTATACTTGGTTTCACCAAGCGCGAATTCTTCGCCGCAGAGGAAGGGGAGAAGGAAGTGGTGGAAGTAAAGTTTTAGAAATATTGTAGAAATACAATAGAAATAAATAGAAACAAATAGAAATACGTAGAAATAAATGGAAAATAAAAAACAATTTATTTCTCTGAACAATTTAGAAGTTTATAAATTAGCTCGAGAGTTATCTTTGATTGCTTGGGGTATTTATGATGAGATGGGTTGGCAAAACAAGAAGGTGATTGGAGATCAATTTATCACGTCCATGGATTCAGTCGGTGCCAATATAGCTGAAGGATATTTTAGATTTCATTTTCTTGAAAAGATAAAATTTTATTATATTGCTCGTGCATCATTGGCAGAAGCGTGTGAACATTGGGTCGAATTACTGAAAGAAAGAAATAAAATTTCAGATAAAAAATATTCTGATATCAAAGAACTTTCAAAAAAACTTTCAATAAAGTTAAATAATTTTATTTCAGCTACCTATAATTCAAAAAAATAATCTATAATTTCGCGAAGCATATTTCAACGTGTTTCGTGAAGCTAATTTCTATCATATGTCAACGTTATATACTCAATCTGACAGAAATACGCGCCTGACCTGGGTGTACATCACCGGCTTTTTGGTTTTTGTAATTGGAGTCGGCTATGTATTTGCGGGCGCGATGGGTAACAGCGCGATTCTTTATGGCTGTGTGATTTTTTCTATTCTTATGAGTTTTGGTTCTTATTGGTGGAGCGACAAAATTGTCTTGGCGATGAGCCGGGCCAAAGAAGTGACGCACGATGAGGGTCGGGAAATCTATCATATTGTGGAAAATCTTTGCATCACAGCCGGCTTGCCAGTGCCAAAAATATACATTATTGAAGACAGTGCACCTAACGCGTTTGCAACCGGAAGAGATCCGCAGCACGGAGTGATTTGTCTAACAACTGGGATCATCCAAAAATTGGAAAAAGCCGAACTGGAAGGGGTGATCGCGCATGAGCTTTCTCATATTGGCAATCGTGACATTTTGCTTTCAACAGTGGTCGTCGTTTTAGTTGGATTTGTGACGCTTCTGGCTGATTGGTTTCGCCACTGGGCTTTCTGGGGAGGAAAATCGCGTGACAGCGAAGGAGGGGGACAGCTTCGCATGATTTTAATCATTGCAGCTGTTGTTCTTTCTATTTTGGCGCCGATCGCAGCTATGCTGATGCAACTAGCCATTTCCCGCAAAAGAGAATTTTTAGCTGATGCCGATGGGGCGCTTTTGACTCGCCATCCGGAAGGATTAGCCAGGGCGCTTGAAAAAATTTCGGCCGATCAGGAACCGCTTGAAGCGGCCAACCGCGCGACCGCGCATCTCTATATCGCCAATCCCTTCAAGGGTAAAAAAGTTTCCAAATTGTTTCAAACACATCCACCGATGGAAGAACGCATAGCCTCTCTTAGAGGAATGGAAATAAAATAATTTTTAAATAATTTCTAATTTCTAATGTTTAAAAATTAAAACATTAAGATTTATTTATAAAATTAAAAATTGGAAATTAAAAATTATTCGATTTATCGAATTTTTATGCAGTGGAAATCGCCGAAAAATACGGATAAATATTATTGGACGCAGCATGTGCAAGAAAAGATGCACTATTATGGTCTGTCAGAGCAGAAAGTTTTGGGCGTGATCCGCCGTCCGCAAAGAATTGAAACGGGCATTGCGGAAAACACAGTGGCGGTTATGGTACCGGTCGGGGTTGTTAAGAAAAACAAAAAACCGTCAGCGTGGAACCAAAATTTCAATGAAGACGGCGAACAAGCCAAGTGGAGTCAAGAAATCTGGGTAATGTACCAAACCAGTAAACAAAAATCAAAGAGCAGCGATCAAAAAAAACTGGAAATGCAAATTAAAAAACTCGAATCAAAAGAAAAAGCTAACAAGCTAATGAAGCTAATTTCTAAAAAGCTAATTATAATAAGTGCTTGGCGGTATCCGGGAGTCAGTCCGAAAAATAATCCAATTCCAGCGGAGATTTTGCAGGAAATTGAGGAAATTGGCTTAAAATAGGCATTATCTGGCACTGTGGCTGAATATTTAATTGTGTGATATAATATATGTGTATTTTAGTTGTAATATATAAAGCTAATAAATAAAAAATTAATTTACTTAAATTGATTTTGGCCTGCAATAAATTTTGCAACCAGATCAAGAAAGATTAAATCTATGGAAGAAAACATTAATCAACAAGGGCCGCAAGAACAGCCAGCTGCACCTGCGCCAAAAGCCGAAGGTTCAGATGCTGAAAAAAACAAAGTTATGGCAATCGTGGGATATATCATTCCGCTGTTGTTCTTTATCCCGCTTCTTTCTGATGAATCAAAGAATAGTCCATTTGCCAAGTTTCACGCTAATCAGCAGTTAGTGCTTTTGATTTCAGCAGTTATTGTTAATATTGTCGGATCAATAATTCCAATTCTTGGCTGGTTTATTATTTTGCCGATCGGTTGCATTATTCTTTTGGTTTTAGCCATCATGGGAATTATCAATGGAGCTAAAGGTGAAATGAAAAAATTGCCGATTATTGGCGGATTTGAAATTATCAAATAGTTTTCTCGTTTTGAATATAAAAACAGGCAGTCTTTCATGATTGCCTGTTTTTGCATGTTGTGGCACTATTAATACAGAATAACTGATAAAAATATAAAATATATGAACGCAAGAACAAAAATAGTGGCAACTATCGGACCTGCTTCCGAATCGGAAGAAGTTCTTAAAAAAATTATTCTGGAAGGAGTGGATGTTGCCCGGCTCAATTTTTCGCATAATACCCATGAATGGCATGGGAAAATTATTGATTGCCTGCGCAAATTATCCAATGAATTAAAGATGCCAATCAGCATAATGGCCGATCTTCAGGGACCAAGGATCAGGACAATTATTGATAAAGAAATTGTGATTGAAAAAGGTGAAACAATTGCTGTAAGCGATATTGAAAAAATTCAAAATACGAAATACGAAATACAAGATACAAAATATTTTTCGCTGGATGTTCCAAACATTATTGATGATATTGAAGTGGGAAATGAGATCATGATTCAAGATGGCCTGATGAAAATTGTTGTGCGGGAAAAAAATAAAGATTTTTTACTGGCAGAGGTTATAAATGGCGGAACAATCGGAAATCATAAAGGCGTGAACTTGCCGGATTCAAATATTAAACTGGGAGCTTTGACGGAAAAAGATTTGAATGATTTAAAATTCTCCTTAAGTAAAGGCGTGGATTTAGTGGCAATATCTTTTGTAAAAAACGCGGCAGACCTTAAATATCTTAGGGAAAAAATCAAAGAATTTTCTTCTGATAAAAATGCGTCTGTGCAAATTGTTCCAAAAATAGAAAGGAAAGAGGCGCTTAAAAATATAGATGAAATTATTGATGAATCCGATGTTGTCATGGTGGCTCGCGGAGATTTAGGAATAGAAATGCCGGAAAGCGAAGTGGTGATTTATCAAAAAGAAATAGTGAATAAATGCCGGGAAAAAAATAAGCCGGTGATTGTGGCTACGCAAATGATGGAATCAATGATGGAAAATCCTATCCCAACCAGGGCTGAAGTTTCCGATATTTCTAATGCGGTTATAGACCATGCAGATTTTGTTATGCTCAGCGGAGAATCAGCTAATGGAAAATATCCGACAGAGGCGGTAAAAATGATGGAAGAAATTATTGAAAAAGTCGAAGAATCGCCATTGGATGACTAGGAAACATAAAACTTTTTGCAGATATAAATTATAAAAAATACGGAGGGGTCGCCCCGAAGGGGCCCCCTTGGGGCATAGTTGAACATTTAAACTGTATGAAATACAAAGTTTATTTTTTAAAAAGTTTCAAGAGTAAAAAATATTACATAGGTTGTACGACTGATTTAGAAAAGAGAATTAAAGAACACAATTCGGGAAAAACAAAATCAACTAAACCATATATACCGTGGACTATTATATATTTTGAAAATTATTTAGATAAAAATTTAGCATACAAGAGAGAGTGGCACCTTAAGCATCCAAAAGGATATTTAGAAAAAATAGAAATTATAGAAAAATACGGAGGGGTCGCATAGTGGTCGAGTGCACCACCTTGGAAAGGTGGCATACTGGAAACGGTATCGGAGGTTCGAATCCTCTCCCCTCCGCACGGTGACGGAGCAAGTGATTTTTATTAGCTAAATCAAAAACAAAAGTGTATAATAGAAGGGTAATATATTAAAGAAAAAATATGTTTGAATTTTTCAAAAGCAAAAGCGAAAAACCAAAAGAAGTAGAAAAACCAATGTCAGAAATAAGCGAATTAGGAACTGATTACACTGCTTCCAAAATTAAACTTTCGGAAGCTGAAATGGAAAAAAAAATAGATGATTTCTTAAAACGGCCGGAAAATCAAAACGTGGAAATTACCAGAGAAACTGCCAAGATGGCTGTAGAATCAGAATTGGATAGAGCTAGTAAAAAAATTGGAAAAATGTATTCAGAAAACGATGATCAAAAACTAGCTGCTTAAAAAATAAAAAAATAAATTAAAACGCCTCCTTGCGGGGGCGTTTTTTATCTAAAGATATATGCAATTTGCCTTTTTTGCTAAAGTTCTCTAATCTGAATATAAAAGGACTTTAGTTATGAATAATAACGTCGAAGAAGTAAAAGCGCGGCTCAATATCGTGGACATTGTCAGTGAGTACGTGCGGCTAACCAAAGCTGGGGCAAACTGGAAAGGTTTGTGTCCTTTTCATCATGAAAAAAGCCCGTCTTTTATGGTCAATGAAGAAAAGCAGATTTTTCACTGCTTCGGTTGCGGAAAAGGCGGAGACGTTTTTACTTTTGTTCAAGAAATGGAGAGTTTGGAATTTCGGGAAGTTTTGAAAATGCTGGCAGACAAGGCCGGCGTGCAGCTGGAACAATATAAATCCGAAGACAGCGGCAACAAGAAAAGAATTCTGGCCGCGTTGGAATTGGCGACCAAATTTTATGAAACACAGCTGTGGAAAGGGATGGGCAAGGAAAAAATAATGAAATATTTGCATGAACGCGGACTGACGGATGAAAGCATCAAAAAATTCAGATTAGGTTATGCGCCGGAAGGGTGGAGAAATATTTTAAAATTCTTAACCGACCGCGGATTTTCTTTAGATGAAATAAATAAAACTGGTCTGCTCGTGGAAAAAGCTAATGAAGCTGGAAGCTATAAGCCAGAAGCAAAATATTATGATCGTTTTCGGGATCGCATAATGTTTCCAATCCAGGACAGTTTGGGCAATGTGATCGGCTATAGCGCGCGGGTGACGCCCGGCGGCGACGAGTCGCAGGCTAAATATGTCAATACGCCGGAAACCATTGTTTATCACAAAAGCAAAGTTCTCTACGGAATAAATCATGCCAAGCAGGAAATAAAAAATAAAAATTATGTGCTTTTAGTCGAGGGCAATATGGATGTAATAGCTTCTTCGCAAGCCGGCATCGGGAACGCAGTGGCAGTTTCCGGAACAGCGCTCACGCCAGATCAGGTTTCCATACTCAAAAGATATACCGACAATATCGCCATGCTTTTCGACATGGACAGCGCCGGACAGCAAGCAGCCGAAAAAAGCGCCGATCTTTGTTTTGAAAAAGAAATGAATGTAAAGATTGTGGCGCTTAGCGACGGAAAAGATGCGGCCGATGTTGTGCAAAAAAATCCGTCTTTGCTGCTGAAATCGTTAAAAGAATCAAGGGGCGCGATGGAATATTTTTTCAGAAACATTTTGGGAAAATATGACAACAAGACATCAGAGGGAAAAAATAATATTGCCAAGGATATTCTGAAACATGTCGCGCATATTGGCAGCAAGGTTGAAAAATCATCCTGGGTCAAAAAAATCGCGCATGAGCTGGATGTGGAAGAAAATGCAATCAATAGCGTACTAAAAACTGTGGAAAATTCTCTTTCCGCTTCAGCGCAAAAACAAAGCCAGGCGGAAGATCAAACGGCAGTTTTCCAGCGGCGCATAGATGTTGTCAGGGATTGTCTGCTGGGAGTCATTATGAGCGACGCGGATCTTTGGAAAGAAACTTTTGAAAAAGAAAAGGAAAGCGAATGGATGAAAAATGATGCGCTCATAGCCTTTGTTTTGCAAAGCGGGCCAAGCGTCAATTTTTCTTTTGACGGGCTTATGTCCAAAATTGAAGACGAATATGCCTTAAGAAAAATAAGAAATATATATTTTGATACGAAGTATCGTTTTACCGCGGAAGGCGTTTCCGAACAGCCGCAGAATTATCTCAGAAATCTGGCCGAGAGCTATAAAGCCGAATATGTGAAAGAATTGCAAAAAGAAAGACTTCATAGTATTATAAAAGAAATCGAGAAAGCTGAACAAAAAGGGGATAAAGAAACCCTCGCCAAGCTGATGAGCGAGTTCACAAAGCTTTCCCAAACAACAAGAGACTAACAAAAGCCGGAAGTCCGGTTTTTGGTGTTTGTTTATAGTAAAATCTTCATTCTTTATTTCAAAAAAATGAAAAAAAAGCAAAAGAGGCTGCTCAAAAAAGTCGGAAAGAAAACTGTCCGAAAGGTTTCCCTTGGCGCAGGAAAAAAGAAAAATCGTAAAAAAAATAATCTCGTGAAAAAAATGAAAAAAAAGAAATCAGCAAAACCGGCAAAAGCAAAAAAATCTTTCCCTAAGAAAACTAAGAAACCTGCCAAAAAGAAAACTCACGGTGCCAAGAAAAAAACAGCACCTAAAAAAGCATCTTTCAAAAAGCAACCGGCTGTCCGTAAGAAAAAAGAAATCGAAGAAAATCCGGAAGAAGCTGTGAAAACAGCTGATTTGATCGAAGAATTGATGAATCGCGGAAAACAGCGCGGTTTTGTGACGGAGGATGAAATAATCAGCCTGATTCCGGATGTTGAAGAAGAAATCGGCGAATTGGAAAACTTGTATGAAAAACTAGAAACTGCTGGCGTGAAAATCGTCGTTTCCGACGATATGCTAAAGATTGACACCGACAAAGAAGTTGAATTATATGAAAAAAGCAAAAAAGATAAAACCGCAGATTTGCTTTTAGGCGAAACAGTGGAAGACAGCTCTTCAGATCTGGTCCAGATATATTTTCGGGAAATCGGACGGGTGCCATTGCTTAAATCCGAAGAAGAAGTCAAACTGGCCAAAGCCAGCGAAAAAGGCGATCTTATGGCAAAACAGAAATTGACTGAATCAAACTTGCGTTTAGTGGTCAGCATTGCCAAAAAATACGTAGGCCGCTCCCACAATCTTTCCTTGCTCGATTTGATCCAGGAAGGCAACATCGGACTTTTCCGCGCCGTGGAAAAATTCGATTACAGAAAAGGCTTCAAATTTTCAACCTATGCAACCTGGTGGATCCGCCAAGCCATTACGCGCGCTTTGGCAGACCAATCAAGGACGATCAGAATCCCGGTGCATATGGTGGAAACAATCAACAAATATACGCAGATAACTCGCCGCTTGGTGCAGGAATTGGGACGCGAACCGCTGCCAGAAGAAATTGCTTCCGAAATGGATCTGGATGTCGACAAAATCAGGCACATTCAAAAAATTTCTCAGGAAACAGTATCGCTGGAAACTTCAGTTGGTGACAGCGACGATGACAGCGTGCTGGGAGACTTCATTGAAGACACGGAAACAGTTATGCCGCACCAGGTAGCCTCCAGAAAACTGCTCAAAAATCATGTGGGCGAAGTTTTGCGGGAACTGACGCCGCGTGAACAGAAAATCCTCAAAATCCGTTTCGGTCTGGAAGACGGCGTGACCCACACTTTGGAGGAAGTCGGCAAGGAATTCGGCGTTACCCGCGAGCGCATCCGCCAGATTGAAGCCAAGGCTCTGGAAAAAATCAGGCAGCATCAGACAATCGGGAAGCTGAAAGACTACTAAAGCGCTTCGCGCAATTTCTAATTATCAATTTCCAATTTCTAATAATGCGTCCCGAGAGGGGCGCTTTTACAAACTATTGCCAATAGCTGGATTATTTGCTACAATTTACACGTTGCTTTCATGGCAACGTTTTTAAAAACTGAATATAAGAATTGTAGACTTCAATGCTCCGGCGTAGCGCAATGGTAGCGCAGGTGACTGTGAACACGTTATTTGTTATGATTAAATTATGGCAAAAGACAAAAGAAAATACGCCGATCGTGCTGCCTATATAAAACAAGCTGTTGTAAAAAGAAGGAAGAAAATTAGAGAAATGGCTATTGGTTATAAAGGCAGGCAATGTTCTATTTGCGGGTATAGCAAATGTTTAAAAGCTCTTGAGTTCCACCATTTGGATTCTAACGGCAAAGATTTTGGAATCTCTGAAAAGGGATATACAAGAAGTTGGGATCAAGTAAAAGCAGAGCTTGATAAATGTATTCTGCTGTGCGCAAATTGTCATCGAGAGGTGCACGAAGGTATGACGCAGCTTCCTTGAGCAATTAAGGATGAAAAACAAGGTGAATTTCTGGAAGCCCTAACAAAGGATGAGGGTAATCAGAAGCCAAGTCCTGATTTATCGGGAAAGGTTCAGAGACTATCCCGAAAGGGAGTACCATTCATATTTTGAGGATGGGAAGCGCCTTGCTCCATTTATGTAAAAATAATTGGATGATGATATAGTCCACCCCTTTTGGAAACATTAGGATAAGTGTAATCACTTGGTTGTAGGTTCGAATCCTACCGCCGGAGCAGTGAAGTTTACTTCAAAAAAATTTGCGCGGGGTGAAAATCCTACCGCCGGAGCCAAATAAAAAATAAGGCTTTAAATGCCTTTTTTGTCATGTTGTTGACGAAGTTAATTCCATGTCTTATCATGTTTTTAAAACGTAATGAGGAGGTGTAAAAATGACAGACAAGATTGTTCTTTCTTTTCGGGAATACTTGGAGCGTCAAGAGGCAGAGGCTTTTGGAGGAGATAATACGTATTACTACTGGGAAAAAAATGGACGTTCTCCTAATCCTGATGAAGCTATGCACTATTATGTTGAATCAGGAGGCGCAAAAAACTTTTCCGAAAAGTACATTCCGAAGGAGGCAATAAAAGATAAAAAAGACTAAAAACCCTAAGAAAAATCTCAGGGTTTTAACGTGTTAAAAATAAAGGGATGGAAAAGTGCTGATGCACCTTGCCACCCCTTATGTCTAAACTGCGGGAAAGCTTAATAGCATTCCCAGTTCTTTCTTTGTTTCGGCAACAACCAGTCCGGGTTGAACTAACTGTTCGCCGCTAAACTTTATTTCCCTGCCTCTTTGTGGGCAGTTTTCACTCCAGCAAGCAGTTGATACAGTTTCTATTCTTACTGGGTAGCCTATTCCATGGGCATGTACTTTCATTTTTTGCCCACATTCGTAACAATATCCCTCGAATCTTTCACAGGCATCCTCTAAGGATTTATAAACCATAGAAGAACGCTTTTGTTTCTTAGGCATTGATACGTGAATTGCGGTAACTGTCCCTCTTCCAGCATTTTTCTTTTTTCTGTCGTCTTTTCTTCTAAGAGCAATCTTTGGGAAATTTTCTTCAGAAACCCTGAACTCTAAAACAGATTTGTTTTTTCTGAATATTTTTGTTTCCCTGAGTCTCCGGAGCCTTTTCATAAGCTCGGCTTCAAGTTTCAAGGCCCTTACAAACCTTGCTTGCTCCCTGTTTGTTTTCCTTTTTGGTAACTATACCACCACCGCAAACAATGACTTGGTT
>CAZFCX010000006.1:9307-25408 GCA_964517825.1 uncultured Bdellovibrionales bacterium | reverse complement strand
AATGATCCCAAAAGAAACCCCGCACTAGCGAAGCGTGTGCGGGGAGTGTCATTCTTGATAAAACGAAAAATGCGTGTATAATTGAAACATGAAGGAAGACGTAAAAAAACTTTTGAACGAGGCTGTTTTGCAAACAAAAGAGGCTAACGCCTGGCCCGACTTCGATCTGCCGGAAATTACTATTGATTATGCGAAAAACGAGCAATTTGGGGATTATGCAACCAATGTTGCCATGGTTTTGGCTAAAAAAATCGGGCAGAATCCGGTGGAAATTGCTGAACAAATTGCGTCGAATGTCAAAACGTCAAAAAGTCCAAACGTCGAAACATCGGATATTTTTGAAAAGGTAGACATAGCAAATCCGGGATACATTAACTTTTATTTATCTAAAAAATATTTGCAGAATAAAATTTCTGAAATCAACAAAGAAAAGGAAAGATTTGGAAATTCTAAGATCGGGAAAAAAATAAAAATCAACAATGAATTTATTTCTGCTAACCCGACCGGACCATTGCACCTGGGCAATGGCCGCGGGGGATTTTATGGAGACGTGCTTTCCAGAGTTTTGCGCAAAGCCGGTTTTGATGTGACCAGCGAATTCTATATCAACGATAGCGGAGGACAAATTGAAAAACTGGGACACAGCGTTCTAAAGGACGAGGCAGCTGCCTATAGCGGAGAATATATCGACAAGCTCAACCAAAAATACGGCCAGTTGTCTGTTGCAGAAGCCGGACAAAAAGCCGTGGCTGATGTTTTGAAAAATATTATTCAAAAAACCGTGAAGGAAAAAATGCTGATCGATTTTGATTCCTGGATTTCTGAACAAAATGACATTGCGGGAAAGGGTTATCCGGAAAAAGCCATTGCAATTTTTCAGGAAAAAAAATTAACCTACGAAAATGAAGGAGCTTTATGGTTCAAATCGACTGAATTCGGAGACGACAAAGATCGGGTGCTGATCAAATCGGACGGAACAAAAACATATTTTGCTGTAGATTGTGGCTATATTTTGCACAAAATCGAAAGAGGTTTTGCAAAAATCATCATGAATTTAGGGGCGGATCACTTTGGCTATCTGAAAAGATTTGAAGCGGCGGCCAAAGCACTGGGTTTTGCCGGCAAAATCGAATTTATTGTCTGCCAGCTGGTGCGTCTGGTAAAAGACGGAAAAGAAGTGCGCATGAGCAAGCGCGCCGGCAATGTGGTATATGTCGACGATCTGATCGAAGAGGTCGGAACAGACGCAGCCAGATTTTTCTTTCTGATGTATTCGCCGAACACGCATATGAATTTCGATTTAGGCTTGGCCAAGGAACGCTCACAAAAAAATCCGGTTTTCTACGTGCAATACGCACACGCGAGAATCTGCTCGATTCTTGCAAAATCCGAAATTCTAAATCCGAAATCCGAAACAAATTCGAAATTAGAAATTCCTGTCTCGCCGGCAGACGGGAAAAATTCTAAACCAGAGCTTTTAATTCATGAAAAGGAGCTGAGTCTGATAAAAGAGCTGAATAAATTTCCGGAATTGATTGAAGAAATTTCTGAAAGTTATGAAGTTCACAAATTGCCCCATTATGCCATCAAATTGGCCGATAAATTTCATTCTTTTTATGATGAATGCCGGGTAATCGATGAAGCCAATCCGGAGCTTTCCAAGGCTAGACTTTTGCTCGTAAATGCTGTTAGAATAGTACTGGCAGAAACCCTTGAACTTATCGGGGTTAGTGCACCTAAATCTATGTAGCAAGTATAATGTAGTATGTATAATGTATGAATTCCATACAGGATACATTCTATCTGATACATAATACTTATATGCGTATAGGAATTGATGCCAGATCGATCTTGAACCCTGAAAAGGGCGAGGCGATCGGTGTCGGACATTATACATATCAACTGATCAGACACCTTCTGAAAAATGACACGGAAAATGAATATGTGATTTTCTTTGATTTTCGCGTGCGCGAAAAAGACATCAAAAAATTCACGCGGCCGAATGTGAAAATAAAATTCTATCCTTTTTCCGATTACAAAAAATATTTGCCGGGAGCTTACAGCGAAATTTTGGGTATGGCAACCTTGCAAAAAGAGAATCTGGATGTGCTGCATACCATGTCGGCCTGCGATAGAATTCCGGCAACTTACAGAGGAAAAACAGTCGTAACATTCCATGATATGGCGATGTTTAGCATTCCGCAGTGCCTGCCAGCTATCAAAAGAACTCGCAACAAAGCAATTGCCAAACTTATGGCCAGCAAAGCCGACAAAATTATTGCCGTCTCTGAATCTCTAAAAAACGATGTCAAAAAATTTCTCAATGTCGGGGATGAAAAAATTTCAGTAATCTACAGCGGACTGGACAAAAGATTTTTCGAGCAGCCGCAAACGGATAGCGGCAAAGTTTTGGGCAAACACGACATTAGCAAAAAATATATTCTCTTTTTAGGAACGATCGAACCGTCAAAAAATATTGCGCGGCTGCTCAAGGCTTTTGCCATGTTTAAACAAAAGCAGAAGCAAAAAAATTCCGGCAGATTTGACTATCAGCTGGTTTTGGCCGGAAAACGCGGTTGGATGGCGCAAAGATATCAACAAATAATAAAAGACCTGGGACTGACAAAAGACATTGTGTTTACTGGATATATTATCGGCGACGAATTGGTGCCATTGTTCCGCAAAGCTGAATTTTTTGTCATGCCTTCGCTGTATGAAGGATTCGGCATGACGGTTCTGGAAGCATTTGCGACAGAAACACCGGCGATAATTTCCCGCGTGGCGTCACTCCCTGAACTGGCTGGGGACAGCGCTCATTTCGTCGATCCTAAGAATATTGAAGAAATTGCTGATGCTATGATGCTTTTTGCGGAAGATTCAAATTTGCGCGGACAGTATAAGAGCAAGGGCTTGGCGCAAGCGCAAAAATTCGATTGGGACAAAGTGGCTAAAGAAACGCTGGAAATATATAAAGAGACGCAGGCGTAATAACAGGAGGATATAATTTTTAATTTCAGTGCTATGTCTCGAGAAGAAAAAAGACATTTAATTGAGGTTCATGTGGCGGGAATTTGCTTTCGGGAAACCGAAAAAGATATTGAGGTTTTGATTGCCAAAAGAACTGACAATCGAGATCTTTATCCAGGCAAATGGGAATGTGGCGGCGGGCAAGTCTATGCCGGAGAAAATTTCGAAGAAGCGATCAAGAGACAGATGGAAGATGAATTGGGCGTTTCGATTTCCAAATCTTTTGTTTTTGGAACATATGAAATAGATACACCCGATCTGCCGCAGAAAAAAATACCCGGCCTGAAATTCATTTGTTTTTTTAATGGTTACTTGAATGGAGATGGTCCGAAAATAAATCCAAAAGAATTTTCCGAATGGCGATGGCAGCCGATTGATGATTTGGGGAAAATCGATTTTATTAACGGAGTTTCTGAGGACATAAAAAAGGGCTGGGAGTTTTATACAAATTGCAAAATCGCTTTCCGGTAGAGATGGGCATAGTTTGATTTTTTATTATTTTTAGTTTATATTAGCTATACAAAGGCTATGGGGAGCATCACTCCTTAGTAACATAATTTGTTACGTAACATGTTACGTAACACGTTAAGTAACAAGCCGCGAGAAGAAAACCGCTTAGTTTCGAAGGTATTACGCCTTCGCTAAAGCTACGGCGTGACAAAGTAGACCTCGTCGGGTAGGCCCGTAACAGCCGTAAACAAGAGCTTCATTAGCTTCATTAGCTTCATTAGCTTTGTTAGAAAAATGTATTTTCTAATTAAGCTAAGGAAGCTAAAAGCTATAAGCTAAACTAAGGTGGTACCACGCTTGCCAAGCTGAAGCTTTACGCGAAAGCTGGATAAGACGTCCTTATGCATTTTTTGCGTAGGGATTTTTGTTTATCTTTACTAATTACTAATATTGTACAAATATACTAATATGAAGCTTATATCGTATTCGTATATTCGTATTTAATTCGTAATTCGTAAAGAAAGACATTATGTTTAACAAGATAAATGCAAAACAAAGTTTCCCTGAGATGGAAAAAAATGTCCTGCAATTTTGGAATGAAAATAAAATTTTCCAAAAATCCATAGAAAATCGCAAAGATGCTCCCGTCTATAGTTTTTATGATGGGCCGCCTTTTGCGACTGGAACACCGCACTACGGACATTTGGTGGGCAGCGTTATGAAAGATGTGGTACCAAGATTTTGGACCATGAAAGGATATAGGGTTCCGCGCAAGTGGGGATGGGATTGCCACGGACTGCCAATTGAAAATATTGCCGAAAAAGAATTGGGCATCAAGCATAAAAACGAGATTGAAAAAATGGGAGTTTCCAAATTCAATGAATTTTGCCGGACCAAAGTTTTGAAATATGTCGAAGAATGGAAAAAAACTATTAATCGCCTGGGGCGCTGGGCGGACATGGAAAACAGTTACAAAACCATGGATCTGCCTTTCATGGAATCGGTTTGGTGGGTTTTCAAGGAGCTTTATAATAAGGGCTTGATTTACGAAGGTCATCGCATTATGCACATTTGCCCGCGTTGCGAAACGACTCTTTCTCAATCAGAAGTTGCTGAAGGATACAAAGATATTAAAGATTTGTCAGCGACGGTAAAATTCGAGCTGCTCTCTACTAATTACGAATCTGATACGAATATACAAATTACGAATGAAGAAAAAACTTATATCCTAGCCTGGACAACTACGCCTTGGACGCTCATCGGTAATGTAGCATTGGCTGTAGGAGAGAATATAGACTATGTGAAAGTCAAAATTGGCGGTGAATTGTTGGTTTTAGCTAAAGAAAAGGTTGCCGAGATTTTCAAAGAAAAAGAAATTGAAATAGTTTCTGAATTTAAAGGCAAAGAGTTAATTGGTAAAAAATATAAACCTCTTTTTGATTATTATGCTGGCAAAGGTTTGGAAAATGAAGAAAATGGCTGGCAGATTTATGCCGGTGATTTTGTGACGACAGAAGACGGAACAGGTGTGGTGCATATCGCACCGGCTTTTGGTGAAGATGATGCTAAGATGGGACAGCAATATAAATTGCCGTTCTTGCAGCATGTCGGCATGGATGGAATAATTAAAGAAGAAGCCGTTGATTTTGCCGGCATGAATGTGAAAGCACATGATGATCACCAAAAAACCGACGTGGAAATTATTAAATATTTGGCTAAAAATAATTTACTTTTTGCCAAAGAAAAATACGAACATAGTTATCCGCACTGTTGGCGTTGCGATACGCCGCTTATCAATTATGCGACTTCGTCATGGTTTGTGAATATTACGAAAATAAAAAATGATTTGCTTGAAAATGCCAAGGATATAAATTGGGTCCCAGGCCATTTGAAGGAAGGACGTTTTGGTAATTGGCTCGAAGGTGCGCGCGATTGGTCAATTTCTCGGCAGCGCTACTGGGCTTCAGTCATGCCGATTTGGAAATGCGATTGCGGAGAGATTAAAATCGTTGGTTCCGTGAAAGAGTTGGAAGAATTAAGCGGGCAAAAAATAACAGACATCCATAAGCATATTGTGGATAAAGTTACTTTCAAATGTAAAAAATGCGGCGGGGAAATGAAAAGAATTCCGGATGTTTTGGACACCTGGTTTGATAGCGGTTCAATGCCATATGCACAGGCTCATTATCCTTTTGAGAACAAAGAAATTTTTGACAGCACTTTTCCAGCCGAATTTATTGCCGAAGGTGTGGATCAGACTCGTTGCTGGTTCTATTATTTGCATGTCATTGGAACAGCCATTAAGAAATCTGCTGCTTACAAAAATGTCGTGGTGAATGGGATTGTGCTGGCTGAAGACGGTAAAAAAATGGCTAAAAGACTCAAAAATTATCCTGATCCGGAGGAGATTTTCGACAAATATGGGGCCGATGCTTTGCGTTTCTACCTCATGAGTTCGCCAGTGGTTAATGCTGACACAATCAATTTTAAAGAATCGGAAGTTTCTGAACTGGTGCGCGGGATGATGCGCATGCTTTGGAATTCGTATTCATTTTTTGTGCTGTATGCTAATATAGACGGATTTCAGCCATCAAAAATTTCGAAATTCGAAATTAAAAATTCGAATTTACTTGATAAGTGGATTGTTTCTGAATTGCAAATGCTAATAAAAGATGTGAATGAAAGTATGGAAAAATATGAGCTGAACAGAACAGCCAGATTGTTTCCTAAATTCATCGATAATCTTTCTAACTGGTATATTCGTCGTAGTCGCAAAAGATTTTGGAAGAGCGAAGATGACTCTGACAAAAAAGCTGCTTACGAAACTTTGCACTATGTCTTGACTACTCTTTCCAAATTGATGGCGCCGTTTACGCCGTTTATAGCCGAGGAAATTTACAAAAATCTGACCGGCGAAGAATCTGTGCACTTGGCTGATTTTCCAATGGCGGATGAAAAGTTGATTGATAAGAAATTAAATAAAGATATGGGGGCGGTAAGAGAAATAATAAGTATTGGACTTCAAAAAAGAGCTGAAGCTAAAACAAAAGTAAGGCAACCTCTATCTGAATTAATAGTTAAGAATTATGAGTTAAGCAAAGAATTCATAGAAATAATTAAAGAGGAAGTTAATGTTAAAAATATCAAACTACAATCGGGAGAGTTTATTATTGATGGCGTAGTTTCTTCCTCATCGATTGATAATATCGTTCTAAATACCGGAATTATTGATGGTGCAGTTTCCTCTTCATCAATTGATAATATTGTTTTAAACACTGAAATTACCGAAGACTTGAAACTCGAAGGTCAAGCGCGGGAAATTGTGCGTTTTATTCAGGAAATGCGCAAAGTTGCGGGTTATGACGTCGAAAACAGAATTGAAGTTTTCTATCGAGGGATGGAAAATGTTTTTTCCAGGTTTGGTGAAATAATTCAAAAAGAAACACTGGCCAACAAGTTAGAAAATATAGAAAACGAAAAAGCTGACCTAACAAAAAAATTCAAGATTGATGGTGAAAAAATTATCTTGCAAGTAAAAAGATAAAAATGGAGTATAAATACACCGGCATAATTCTCAAAAAGCGCAATGTGGGAGAGACGGATCGGATTTGCACGATCTACACTCTTGAAAATGGGAAAGTAAGGTCGCTGGCCAAAGGCGTTAGGAAGCCGCATGCCAAACTGGCGGCAACACTAGAAAACATAATTTTAGCCGACATTACAGTTGAAAGAACCCGGGGGCTGGGCAAAATCACCGGCTCAATTATTGAAAACAATTTTACTGCTCTCAAGAAAGACTGCCAGGCGACATTGGAAGTTTTTTCTGCGCTTAATTTGTTTGACAAATTGGTTGATTTTGAAAGTCCGGATCATAAAGTTTTTCATTTGCTCAGAGATTATCTCATAGCGGCTGATTCTTGTGCAGCCAAAAGCAATAATGACAAGCAGTTCTTATTGAGATTGGGCTTTGTAATTAAATTGCTCCATGAATTAGGCTATACACTTGAAGTCAAATCATGCGTGAAATGCGGCAATCCTCTTTCCAAAAATAGGCCGGCTTTTAGTGCCAGACATGGGGGCATGCTTTGCGCTGATTGCGCTGAAAAAAATTACGATTCCAAAATTTCTGTGCAGGCCAATGCTGTCAAAATGATCCGTTTGTTTTTGCATAACAAAATGAGCGCCCTGAAAAAAATCCAGGCTGACAGAAAAGACTGTGACAGTGTCTCTGCCATATTAGGCGAATTTTTAAGATGGAACACTTAATAAAATTTCCAATTTCTAATAAATTCGCTATCCGGCGAATTAATGCCGAAATTGTTATGTAATTTTTCTAGACATTGGATATTGATTAGGGATTAGAAATTAGGTGAATTAGGAATTCAAATTGTTGTATTCAATAAATTGTGTTTTTATGGTATAATTAAACCGGATTATTAGACAAATAACATAAAAACAAAAAACCATGTCTCTTCAAGATCTAAATCAGGATTTGCATAGTCAAAATCCTAAAATAGCTTCTTCGCGCACGCATGAAAAAAGCGAATACGATCCGGGAATTGCTGCTGAGCAGTTTACAGCCAGCCCTTTTGACGAACAACAAATCTGGAACAAGCCTCAGAAAGGATTAAATCCCAGACAGAAAAAGATGGCCATAACTGGAGGTGGCATTCTGATTTTAGTTATTTTATCTGTAGTCGGATATTTTGTTTTTAGCTGGTGGCAAAAGAATGCTTTTCATCAGGATCGAGTCGAGATTTATATAGAAGGACCGAAAGAGGCTGACAGCACGAGGATAAATAAATATATTGTCCATTATAAAAATAATAATCGTGTTACTTTAAAAAATGCTGCAATCCAATTCGACTATTCGGGCAACTTTTTGCCAACTCAAGATAATGAAAATTTTAAAGAGCTCAATAAGCTCTCCGGGAGGATATTTGTTGGAGACATAAAACCCAAAGCAGAAGGATCAGTAGAATTAAAAGGAGCTTTCTACGCGCCTAAAGATTTTCCTGTTTATCTTTATGCTTCCATTATTTTTATTCCTTCCAATGGCAGCCAAGAGCTTTCTATGAAAAGCCAAATTAGTGTAAAAGTTACTGCCGCGCCTATTGATCTAAGTGTCTCGGCTCCCGAGCAGGCAGTGGAAGGATATGAAGCATCGTATGTTGTAAATTACGAAAATGTAGATGCTGATAGTATGGGCGATATGTTTGTCAAAGCAGAATTTCCAGAGGGTTTTAGATTTAATAATGCCCAACCAATGCCTTCAGAAAAAGAAACGCTTTGGAATGTGGGAAATTTAGGCAAAGGGCAAGGAGGACAGATAACAATAAAAGGGCAGTTTTTCGGAAATAATAATGAAGAAAAAAGGGTAACTTTTTATTTGGGTCAGACTGACAGTGAAGGAAATTTTGTGATTTTCAACCAGCAGGAAGCTGCAACAAAAATTGTTTTACCCAGCTTGTCCATCGATCAATCGGTAGAAGCTACAAATAACAAGATTGAAAAAATCATCAAGGCCGGAGATGTTTTAAAATACACAATTGATTACAAAAATAACGACAATATTGCTTTAAGAAATGCGGTTGTTACGGTTGAAATCAAGGGCAAAATTTTGGATTTTTCCAAAATTGATCCGATAGGTGGATCATTTGACGCAAAAAGTGGCACAATAACATGGAAATCTTCAGATGTACCCGAACTTAGCAATATAGATCCCTATGGGAAAGGAACTCTTAAATTCGTTGTTCCGGTAAAATCATGGATTCCGGTAGACAGCAAAGCCGACAATAATTATATCGTTTCTACAACGGCGAAGATAGACAGTCCGGATATTCCAACGCCAAACGGGGGAGAAAAAATAATTGGCAACAATAAATTAGAGCTGGCTTTGGCATCAAAAGTTCTTTTCAGTACTAAAGCTTACTTTGACGACGCTAACATAAAAAATTACGGACCACTTCCAATGAAAATTGGAGAAGAAACAGCCTTCACTGTCCATTGGAGGATAGATAGCATTTCCAGCAAAATAATCAATGCCAAAGTTGTCGCTTCTTTGCCTTCTGGAATTAAGTGGACCAATGAAACTTATCCTATTAACGAAAGGATTACTTATAACGATAAAACGAATCAGATAATCTGGAGTGTTGGCGATATTAATGCCGGAGCCGGAGTTGATATTCCGGGTCAAGGAGTTTTAGTTCCGGCCAAAGAAGTTGCTTTTCAAGTCGCAGTTACTCCGCAAGCAAATCAGGCCGGGAATGCAATAACTCTTGTTAATGAGCCTACTCTGACCGCCAGAGAGAGCTTTATTGCTGAAGATTTGATTATTAAGGGAGAGAAAAAAAACACGGAATTGCCAGAGGATCCGACCGTAGGTTATGTTAATGGCAAAGTTCAGGAGCCGGAAGAATAAACACATTAATATGCATATTTGCAATATGCACAAACTTTGCTAAAATGGATCAATGTTTAAATTAACTTCCG
The DNA here is from genome assembly GCA_964517825.1 of uncultured Bdellovibrionales bacterium. GTDB lineage: Bacteria > Patescibacteriota > Minisyncoccia > Moranbacterales > GWC2-37-73 > JAKLIP01. Next base: position 15,439 of record CAZFCX010000006.1, on the reverse strand, counting down.
AAAAAAAAGGAAAAAGAACAGGTAAAATACAGACCAAAAACGGAGTTGTCAAAACCCCGTTTTTTATGCCTGATGCAACCAGAGGCTTTGTCAAATCAATGTCCAAAAGTGATTTGGAAGAAATTGATATGGGGCCAATGGTTGTTAACACCTATCATCTCTATCTCCAGCCAGGAATAGAGACTATAAAAAAATCAGGCGGTATTCACAGTTTTATGAATTGGGATAGGCCGCTCTTGTCAGACAGCGGAGGCTATCAAGTTTTTTCTTTGATCCATAAAAATCCCAAAATGGGAAAAATTACGGATAAAAAAGTTATTTTTAAATCACCGCTAGATGGATCAAGACACGAACTGACTCCGGAAAAAGCCATCCAGATCCAATTTGATTTAGGCGTTGATATGATGGTCTGCCTGGATGATCCACCACCGAATGATTATCGCAAGGAAAAAATAAGAAAAGCCGTGGAGCGGACAATCGCTTGGGCCAAACGCTGCATGATTGAATATAAAAAGCAGCTTAAAATCAGAAAAATAAAAAAAGAAGACAGGCCATTGATTTTTTGTGTTGTTCAAGGAGGTGCATATATAGATTTAAGGAAAAAATGTGTTGAAGAACTTGTTAAAATCGGATTTTCCGCCCAAGGCGGACCAGCCTTGGGCTGGGACGGCTACGGATTCGGAGCGAGGCATATTGACAGCCAGGGAAATTTTTTAGAAGAGGCTTTGCGGACTGTGGCGGACAATATCCCTAAAAATTCTTTGCGTTTTGCCCTTGGAATAGGCACGCCGGAAGATATAGTGCGCTGCGCAAAAATGGGCTGGGATATATTCGATTGCGTTATCCCGACTCGCGAAGGCCGGCATGGTAAATTGTTTATTTGGAAACAAAAAGATGTCAGAAAAAAAGGTTTTTATGCTTCTATCAACATCGGCAATGAAAGATACAAAAATGATTTTACGCCGGTTGACCCTAGGTGTGATTGTTCTGTTTGCCAAACACACACAAAAGCCTATTTGAATCATCTGTTTCGGACAAAAGACCCGTTATTTTTGCGTTTGGCCTCTAAGCACAATCTGAATTTCTATCTGAAACTCATGAAAATTTTACAATGCGAACCTTTGCAATAAATTAAAAATAAAAACAATGAAATAAACAATAAAAATTAGTGTAATAATATAAGTAATAATAATCTTAATAAATTAATTTATTTCTGCTGAGCGTAGCATTTAGCAGAGGCTAAAACAAATTTATGAAAAAATCTTTAAAAATTGGCAAAAAAGACAAAATTAAGGGAAAAGATTTCTTGCGTATTAATAAATTTCTCAAATCTATTTCCGATAAGAACAGGTTGAGGATTATTTTAGAGCTCAAGGGAAGGGTTATGAATGTCACGGAATTGCATACCAGCCTTAGATTACCGCAAAATCTCACATCCCATCATATTTCTAAGCTGAAAGAAATGGGCCTTTTGAGCGAAAAAAGCGAAGGAACGTTCAGGAACTATACTGTAAATTCCAAAAAAATGAAAGAATATGAAAATATGCTTAAAAAAATCCTATTTTATTAGCAAAAAGTAATCTTTTTCAGAAGATAAACCGCTGAATATACGGCGGTTTTTCTTTTTTTGAGGCATCAAATAAATAGTTCGTAGAAAATCATTGATTTTCTTTGTTACTTTTCTGAAATGTGCTATAATTTGACCAGAATTAACAAATATAAAATGGGATATTGCGTCCAGAACATACATAAAATAAAAAAATAAAGCTGCCAACCAAGAGTTGCAGAAAAAACAAAAAATGAAAGAATCATGCATAAAAGTTGAGCAACTGAGAGTCATATATAACAAAGGAAAATCCAACGAAGTCCGTTCTTTGGACGGCGTTGACGTGGAAATTTATCCCCAGGAATATATTATTATTTACGGACCTTCCGGCTGCGGAAAATCAACTCTTCTTTACGGTATTTCCGGCCTTCAACCTCCGACTTACGGCGATGTCGTGGTTAATGGGAAAAATCTTTCCCAGATGAACAAAAAAGAAATGGTGCAATTCCATCAAAAAAGCATCGGCATGGTGTTTCAGGCTTTTTATCTGATTGATACATTAACAGTCCTGGATAATGTATGCTTGCCGAAAGTTTTTTGCGGAGAAAATTTGAAAGAAAGAAGAGAAAAGGCTATGGAGCTTCTGAGACGTTTCGGAATTGCGGAACAAGCTGATAAATTTCCGTCACAACTTTCCGGCGGACAAAAACAAAGAGTGTCGGTTGCTCGTTCCCTTGTCAATAATCCAGACATTATTTTAGCTGACGAACCAGTGGGAAACTTGGACAGTGAATCAGCCCAAAACGTGCTGAACATTTTCAAAGAAATCAATGAAATTGACAAGAAAACTCTCATAATGGTTACCCATAATCCGGAGCATCTTGTGTATGCGGACCGCATCATTTACATGAAAGATGGAAAAAAAATCCGTGAAGAAGTCAATCTCGATAAGAGACCTAAAGAAGCTATCAAAAAAGAAGTGGAATTGAAACCGGAGGAAATTTCCAACGAGCTCAAGCTTCTTATGCGTACGTTTAAAAATCTTACACTGCAGCAAATCGGGGTTCTGCTTATTCCCTTCAAAGCCAAACAGATCATTTCGCACGTCCTTTCTCAGCTGAAAGAAGAACAAATTGAATCAGCTGAAAATTTTCTCAAAGAGCTCTTGTTTAATAACATAGACAATAAAATATTTGTAGAAAAATTAGACTTAGATCTGGAAAAAGGTGGAGCAGGCTGGAATAAAACCCGCGCGCTTTCTTTCACAAAACGCGTAGAAGAAATTATTGGTCAAGCTGATGCGCTGTCAAAAAATACTGCAGAAAATGTGATTCCTTTTTCTGAATATCTTATCCAGGTATATAACCTCAAACTCAAAGATGAACTGATTCTGCGTTTTAGATCTTTCATAAAATTGCGCATAGAAAATAAGATTGATAAATTCGGTTTGGAGCAAAGATTAGATGCCCCGGTGTCTTTGGGCGGTCTTGGTCTATACAAAGGCAGCGCAGAAAAAGTAGTCAATGAAGTTGAGCTAATTATGCTCGTAAAATACTCGAAATAAACAATAGATTATGAAATTTGTTGATCTATTTAAACTGTCAACCAGAATGTTTAAAGCCAGAACGTCTCGAACGTTGCTGACGATTTTGGGTATGAGTATCGGTATAGCTGCGATTTTATTTTTGGTTTCGTTGGGCTATGGTTTGCAAAAAACTTTGCTGGAAAGAATCACAACAGCCGATTCATTGCTGACCCTGGATGTTTCCGAGGCTAAATCAGCGGCTGTAGCGCTGGATAACGAAATGATAAAGAACATAGAGAATTTATCCGGTGTTGAACAAGTCAGCCCGGCTTTTCAGGTGACAGCCCAAGGGCATCTAGACAGTTTTTCTGCAGATCTTGTCATAATTGGAGCCAAACCTTCATTTTTAAAATTAGGCGGATATAATCCGACTGAAGGAAGCCTTTTAACAGACAATGAACAAAACGGAATAGTAATAAGCAGTTCGGTTGTGCAAGTTTTTGATAAAGATCCAAAAGATATAATTGGCAAAGAAATGGATTTTACCTTTTTTGTTCCTAAAAATCAGGAACAACAGGGTGAAAATGAAGGCACGGTCAGATCAGAAGAGTCATATAATGTCATAGAAAGCGATAGAAAATATAAAATAATCGGCATAATTGAGGGTCAGGATAATATTATTTATATAAACTTTTCAGCGCTTAGCAATCTTAATATTAAAAAATACGATCAGCTGAAAGTAAAAACGCGTTCCAATGAAGAAATGACGGTTATCCGAGACACTATTTTATCTTTTGGGTTGCTTGTTTCGTCTCTTTCAGAAACAGTAGATGACGCCAACAAAATTTTTGGAGTCTTACAGGTCATCCTTTTGCTTTTTGGTGTTATTGCTTTGATAGTTTCAGCTATTGGCATGTTTAACACAATGACCATCACCCTGCTCGAAAGAACAGAAGAAATCGGAATTATGAAATCAATTGGCGCTTCAGATATGAATATATCCATGATGTTTTTCATGGAATCTGCTATCATGGGTTTCTTGGGCGGCTGCGCCGGCGTTTTAATTGGATGGTTTGGCGGATTTATTTTTAATTCTCTGGTTAATTTTGCTGCCTCAAAATTTGGCGGAGAAAGCATCAGCTTATTTTATAGCCCGACCTGGTTTATTGTTGGAATTCTGGTCTTTTCGGCAGTAGTAGGCTTTTTCACCGGTTTTGTGCCAGCGCGCCGGGCCAGCCGAATCGATCCTTTGGACGCGCTACGCTATAAGTAAGATTTTTGTCATCAATACAATATCATGTATTTTTTAATAAATTTCAACAAAGATTGGTTTAAATTTTAAATTTACAATTTTAAATTTTAAGTCAAATTCAAATTAAAAAATTTAAAATTAAGATTTCAATTAAAACTTAAAATTTATAATTTAAAATTAAGCGCAAAAAGGAGCATCATTGCTTCTTTGTTTTTTTATGGTTATAGTATAATAAATGACAAATATATGAAGCTATTATACGGAAAACCGATTGCTGATGAAATTTTAGGTCGTCTCAAAAACGATGTTTCTAAAAGCGCGAAAAAACCGGGGTTGGCGGTAATCTTAGTTGGTAGTGATGAAGCGTCAAAAATATATGTTGCGCTCAAAGAAAAGGCCGCGGCTGAAATTGGCATGAATTTTTTTCTGCATAAGGTAGCCGAAAATGTTTCAGAAAAAGAAGTAACAGATCTTATAGAAAAATTAAATAGGGATGATAGTGTGCATGGCATCATTGTGCAACTTCCGTTGCCGGCTGGTTTTGATACGGAAAAAATTATTTCTTCAATCGATCCGCAAAAAGATGCCGATGGATTTTCTGCCCAATGCGGCGCTACCTCTGACGGACATAAATTTAAATTGCAGCCAGTTTTTCCGCAGGCTATTTTACGTCTGATTGAAAGCAGTGGAGAAAATTTGGAAAACAAAAAAGGGGTTGTGATTGCCAATTCGGATGAATTTGGTGAGGCAATGACGGCATTACTAAGCCAAAAAGACATTTTAGCTGAATATATTCTTTCAGATTATTTCCAGTCAAATCTTGGGAAAATAGAGGTGGCAGACATTGTAGTAAGCGCTGTGGGCTCGCCAGGGCTTCTTAAGGGTGAAACGCTAAAGGAAGGCGCTATTATTATTGATGGCGGCATAACAAAGATTGACAGTAAAGTTGTTGGTGATGTGGATTTTGCTTCAACAGAAGCAAAAAGCGGCTATATTTCACCTGTTCCCGGCGGAGTCGGACCAGTGACTATCGCTTGTCTTTTGGAAAATGTATTTCTAGCATTTAAGGCTCAAATAAAGGGAAAAGTAGTTTGATTATATATTTTTAATATAGTATAATTTAGAAGTATTTGGGTTTAAATTTACTGAAAAATGAAATTTTTAGAAAAATATAGCCGGAGAATATTTTTCAAAAATTTCATTTTTCAGTAATATTTTATACGAGGACTATGGATAAATATGACCATAAAACAATAGAACAAAAGTGGCAGAAGTATTGGAATGAACATCCGGAGCTTTATGCTGCCAAAGAAGATTCTGATCAAGAGAAGAAATATATTTTGGATATGTTTCCATATCCGTCCGGAGCCGGACTGCACGTTGGGCATGTGGAAAGTTATACGGCCACAGATATTATTTCTCGCTACTACCGAATGAATGGCAAAAATGTTTTACATCCGCAGGGCTGGGATGCGTTCGGACTGCCGGCGGAAAATTATGCGATCAAAACAAAGATTCATCCAAGTGTCACAACTCAAAAAGCCATTGAAACATTCAAGAGCCAGATGAACAAACTGGGTTTTTCTTATGATTGGTCGCGAGAAGTCTGTTCGGCAGATCCGGAATATTATAAATGGACGCAGTGGCTTTTCCTTTTGCTGTATAAAAACGGCTTAGCTTATAAAAAGAAAGCCAAGGTGAATTGGTGTGAAAAATGCCAAACAGTTTTGGCCAATGAACAAGCGGCTGGCGGAGTTTGCGATCGCTGCCAAAATCCGGTTGTACAAAAAGATTTGGAGCAGTGGTTTT
>CAZFCX010000006.1:1492-9295 GCA_964517825.1 uncultured Bdellovibrionales bacterium | reverse complement strand
CAGATTTTATCGATGATAATGGCAAAACCAGCGGACTTATTTCTGGTCTAGACAAAATTGATTGGCCAGAATCGACCAAATCAGCGCAGAAAAATTGGATTGGAAAAAGCGAAGGCAGTCAGTTTAGAATGGAAATAGACGGAACGGACGAAAAAATAGAAGTCTATACAACACGTCTGGATACTGTTTTTGGCATGACTTATGTGGTTATGGCGCCGGAACACGAAATCATTGAAAAGCTGAAAGATAAAATAAAAAATTATTCCGAAGTTGAAAAATATAAAATTGCAGCTCAAAACAAGACTGATCTTGAAAGAAGCTTAGGAAAAGCCCCGACGCTCACTGAAGGTGAGGTCGGGGGTCCGACTGAAAGCGTCGGACAAAAAACCGGCGTGAAACTTAATGGCATTGAAGTCATCAATCCTTTTACTAACGAAAAAATTCCACTCTATGTGGCGGATTATGTTTTGGGCAGCTACGGAACCGGCGCAGTCATGGCTGTCCCGGCGCATGATGAAAGAGACTTCGAATTCGCAAAGAAAAATAATCTGACAATTATTGAAGTCATAAAAAGTATTGAAGGCGACTCTTCTATAGAGAAAAAAGCTTTTACTGAAGATGGGGTTTTAATAAATTCAGAAGAATATGACGGACTGAGTTCAGAAGAAGCTCGCGAAAAAATGACGGCGTGGCTTTCTGAAAAGGGAATTGGCGGGAAGAAAATAAACTATCGTTTGCGCGACTGGCTGGTTTCAAGGCAAAGATATTGGGGCGCGCCGATCCCAATTATCTATTGTGAAAAATGTGGAGAAGTTCCGGTGCCGGAAAAAGATCTGCCCGTGGTTTTGCCGGACGATGTTGATTTCTTGCCAACCGGCGAATCACCTTTGGTAAAATCCAAAAAATTTCATCGGGTCAGATGTCCACAGTGTGGCGCGGAAGCTCGCAGAGAATCGGACACGATGGACACATTTGTTTGTTCTTCTTGGTATTATTTCCGATATGCTGATCCGAAAAATGCCAATGAATTTGCGTCGAAAAAAGCGCTCAAGAAATGGCTGCCGGTGGATATCTATGTCGGCGGGGCGGAGCATAGCGTTTTGCATCTTCTCTATGCTAGATTTTTCACCAAAGTTTTGCATAATTTAGGCTATGTTGATTTTGATGAACCGTTTTTGAAAATGAGACATCAAGGAATAATTTTAGCTGAAGACAGCCGCAAGATGTCCAAGTCTTTTGGCAACGTGATTAATCCGGATGATGTCGTCAATGAATATGGCGCGGATGCGCTTCGAATGTTTGAAATGTTCATGGGACCATTGGAAGCTATGAAGCCATGGAACACCAAAGGAATAATTGGTATTGTCAGGTTTTTGGAAAAAGTTTGGAAACTTCAAACAACGATCAATGAGCAAGGAACAACAAACAATAAGATACAAATATTGATTCATAAAACTATCAAAAAGGTTACGGAAGATATCGAAAACTTTAGGTTCAATACGGCAATCTCTCAACTGATGATTTTGGTAAACGCAATGGAAAAAGAAAAATCTTTGTTGTTTGCTGATTACTGTTTGCTGATCACTGTTTTAAGTCCTTTTGCTCCTTATATCGCCGAAGAAATTTGGCAAGAAAAATTAGGGCATAAAGAATCAATATTCAAAGAAAAGTGGCCGGTGGCGGATGAAAAATATTTGGTTGATGAAGAAGTGGAAATGGTGGTGCAGATCAATGGAAAATTGCGCGACCGGATTTTTGTGGCGCCGGATGTGACGGAAGACGAAGCCAAAGAAATGGCGCTCCAAAGCGAGAAAGTAAAAAGTTTTATTGAAGGCAAAGAAATTAAAAAAGTTATCTTCGTTGCCGGAAAAATTATAAATATAGTAGCATGTTAGCATTTTAACATGTTAACATTGAAGAAAATGGAAAATGAATTTTCGAAAAAATTAAAAGCAAAAATGGATCGGTATGTGCACTTGGTTTATGCTATAACAAAAAACTTTCCTAAAGACGAGCTCTATGGTGTGACTTCCCAAATAAGAAGAGCGTCGTTATCGGTAATTTTGAACTATATTGAAGGTTTTGCCAGACAGAAGAAAGCCGTAAAAAGAAATTTTTGGGAAATATCCTATGGTTCACTCAAAGAATCTAAATATCTTCTGCATTTTTCTTTAGTTGAGAAATATTTAAGTGAGGAAGAATATAAAAAAGCTATTGATTTATCTGAGGAAATAGGTGCTATGCTTTGGAAATCAATACAATCTATAAAAGAATAATTTGCAGCATATCAGCACGTTAATGCATTGGCAAATTTTATTTTGCTAATATGCTAACATGCTAATATGTTAATATGAATTTATGCAAGCAGTAATACTCGCAGCTGGAAAAGGCACGCGCATGCGTCCATTAACTTATGACATTCCCAAGGCCATGCTTCTAGTGAAGGGCAAGCCAATTTTGGAATACACCATCGATTTTTTGCCGGAAGAGATTAATGAAATTATCATAGTCATCAACCACCTAGGTGATCAGATAAAAAATTATTTTGGAAATGAATGGAAAGGTCGAAAAATAAAATATGTTGTGCAGAAAGAATTAAATGGAACTGGCGGTGCTTTACATATTTGCAAAGATTTTTTAAAGGGAAAGTTTATGGTTGTCATGGGAGACGATCTTTATTGCAAGAGTGATTTAAAAGGTATCTTGAACTATGATTTGGCTATTTTGTCCTATGAAGTTGAAGATTCAACCAGGTTCGGAGTTTTAAAAACAGACATGGATGGACATCTGACAGAAATAATTGAAAAACCTAAATTAAAAGAGCGAGCCCTGATAAGTACAAATGCTTTTGTTTTAAATGATAAGTTTTTTGAATATAAACTTGTGCCTATAAGTGAAACAGAATTTGGTCTTCCTCAGACTTTGGCTAGTATGGCGCAAGATTATCCTGTAAAAATATTGATAGCTGATAGCTGGCTTCCTGTGGGTTATCCTGAAGATATCAAAAAAGCTGAAGAAGTTATAGATAAATTCATTTAGCTTAGCTATGACAAGAAAAAAGATTGTCACAATTGGCGGGGGCACAGGCAGCTTTACTCTTCTTGGTGGCCTCAAAAAATATCCGGTGGATATTTCGGCTGTTGTTTCTATGATGGATGACGGCGGATCAACCGGAATTTTGCGCGATGAACTGGGGGTTTTGCCGCCGGGGGATGTCAGGCAATGTTTGGTAGCTCTCAGTGATTCGTCTGAAATGCTGCGCAAGCTCATGAATTATCGTTTTGATAAGGGCGGGCTTAAGGGGCATAACTTTGGAAATATTTTTCTTTCAGCGTTGGAAAAAATAAACGGCAATTTTTCCAAAGGAGTTGAACAAGCTTCCCAAATTTTAAATGTTAAGGGCGAGGTTATTCCTGTGACGGATGACGATACCAATCTTTTCTTGCAACTCCAAAATGGTAAACTTATAAAGGGAGAAAATGAAATTAATCATAATTTTGAAATAGAAAAAATCGGAATCAAAAAAATATATCTTAATCCCCGAGCTAAAGCCAGTAAAAAAGCGGTGCAAAGAATTTTAGAAGCCGATCTTATCGTGATTGGTCCCGGAAATTACTATTGCAGCATCGTTCCGAATTTTTTAGTTAAAGGAATTTCCGAAGCTGTTGCCAGATCGAAAGCCAAGGTTGTTTTTAACTGTAATCTTGTCAATAAAAAAGGACAGACTGAAAAATTTGATTTGGATGAATATCTGAAATCAATAAACAAATTTATCAGGAAAGACAGGATTGATTTTGTTGTTTTCAATACAAAAAAACCATCGCAAGATTTAATTAAAAGATACGCAAATAAGGGGGAGCATCTAATTGAAATTAAAAAAAATAATTTTAAAAGAAAATACGGGATAATCAGGGCCAATGTACTTGGTAAGAAGGAGATAGAATATAACCCGGCTGATGCACTGGCAGATGTGAGATCGCTTATCCGTCACGACAGTGAAAAATTAGCAAAAGTTTTGATGAAAATTGTCGAATAATATTGGTTTAGATGACATATATGAAAAATAAAATTCAAAAAAATACACAAATTGAAACAGGCACAAAATTTTTTACGCTCTCGGAATTCAGGCGCGAACTCGGGATCCCTTTGATTTTGGCAAAAAAATTGATTGTCTGGGGAGAGGTTGAAGCCGTTAAGGCAATGGATGGAACACTTCGCATTGCGGCGCCGGAAGTTGCTATTGCCAAAAAATTTGTCGGAACGCCAATCAATAAAGCGCGTCTTTTTGTGAAAGCTTTGGGACCGGGCCTTATAACCGGAGCTTCCGACGATGATCCATCAGGAATCGGAACCTATTCGTCGGTCGGCGCAGCTTTTGGTTTGTCTATTATATGGATGGCGGCTTGGCTTTTGCCAATTATGACTGCGATTCAGGAAGTTTGCGCGCGCATTGGTGTGGTCACCAATAAAGGGCTAGCTGGAGTCTTGAAAACTCATTATAATCGCAAAATTGTAGTTGCCGCAGTCGCGTTGCTTATAATCGCAAATACAATAAACATCGGAGCGGATCTTGGCGCCATGGCGGCGGCCATTGGAATGTTCACTAATCTTGATTACTATATAATCATTGCTTTGCTGGCAATAGGCATAACGCTTATTGAAATTTTTGTGCAGTATCATCTTTATGTGCGAGTGCTCAAATTTCTCACAATTTCCGTGTTTGCCTATGTGATCACGGGATTTTTGATTAATCCGGATTGGAGTTTGATTTTTAAAAATGCTATTATTCCGCATTTTGTGTTTGATCAAAAATATTTATTTGCAATAATTGCCGTGTTTGGGACGACAATCACTCCCTATCTGTTTTTTTGGCAAGCGTCCGAAGAAGTTGAAGAAAATAAGTTACTCAAGAATTATCGCAAAAGCAAAAAAGGAATATACAGCCGTATCGCACATATGCGCACAGATGTTTATACTGGAATGTTTTTGGCGAATATAGTTTTTTTCTTCATAGTGCTGACAACTGCGCAAGTGCTTTTTACTAATGGCATCACCAATGTCAATTCAGCGCAGGATGCGGCTTTGGCGCTGGCGCCGCTGGCAGGCAAGCACGCCGCCTTGCTTTTCACATTGGGAATCATAGGCACGGGACTTTTAGCAATTCCGATTCTAGCCGGCAGTGGCGCGTATGCCATGACGGAAGTGCTGGAATGGAAAGAGGGCTTGGAAATGAAATTTTTGCAGGCAAAGGGCTTTTATTTTATTATCGCGCTGTCTATTATTTGTGGCGCGCTCATTAATTTCATTGGCATAAACCCAATCAAGGCGCTCTATTACGCGGCCTTCGTCAATGGAGTTATTGCTGTGCCTCTCATGTATCTAATTATGAAAATAGGGAATGATCCAAGAGTGATGGGTGATGAATGTCATCCGGCTTGGGTAAAATTTTTCGGATGGACGGCCGTGGTTGCCATGACTGTCGCTATCGTGATCATGATTGTCTTGCAAATTATGTAGCAGTTTTTAATTCGGATGTCCCCGACTAGTCGGGGTTCGCGAAGCGAATAACATATGGATGAATTTGAAAAAAAACTTGTGCTGTTTTTCCGCAAGCCTAATTCAAAAATGCTGGATACTTTCAGTCATCTGATCAGCAGCGTCTATTTGTTGTTGTTTTTTTGGTTTTTGGTAATTGTTTTGGCGATATTTTTTGATCTTATTAATGGAATTTATATGTCTCTAGGTCTGGCCATTGTCTTTATTCTACATTTCATAATCAGTGAGGGAGTATTTAAATGGGGAGGCAGGCGTTTTTCTTTTGAAAGAATAAGGCCCTATAAGGCTCATCCGGAACTGATACAGCCAATTGGGAAAAAATTTCATGATTCATCTCTGCCTTCTTCTCATTTGGCCAGTATGGTTGGCGGCCTTGTAATCTTGGTTTATTTCTATAAATTTATTTGGCTGTTTGCAATCATAGTGGCCGCATTGCTTAGTTGGTCGCGTATTCGCAATGGAATGCATTATCCTAGTGATGTTTTGTTGGGAATCGCACTTGGAATCTTGTATGGCTATTTATCACTATTGATAGTTGGAATGTTTTAAATCTTATGAAAATATTTATTGATTTTGACGATGTTATTCTCAACACCAAGAAATTCAAAGAGGATCTTTTTGGGGTTTTTTCTGCTTATGGAATTTCCAGGGAGGAATACGAAAATTCATACTATGATCCTAATGACCAAAACCCAGTAAAAATGCATAGCATAGGAGATCAGATTCGGCGCTTGCAAAAAAATAATTTTTTTGATGAGAAAGCTTTGCGCGAAGATTTGGAAAATTTTTTCACAAAAAATACCAGTTGCTGTGTTTTTGCAGACGTTTTCGATTTTGCCGCTTCTCATAAAAATGATGAAATGTGCGTGCTGACTTTCGGAAACAAGGTTTTTCAGGAGAAAAAAATAATTAACTCAAAAATACGGGAGTATTTCGCAAATATAATCATTACTGATAAGAGCAAAGCTGCAGCTCTTAAGGAAGAACTTAGGAAGAAAAAATTTTTGCCGGGAGAAAAAACTTTTTTCATCGATGATCGTACGGAACAACTTGAGAATGTCAAAAGGGAATTCCCCGATATAATCACAATTTTTATCAAAAGGCCCGAAGGTCGTTTTCAGGAAATGGTTAAAAACGAGTATTGCGATTTTGAAGTGCATAATTTGAGGGAAGCTGAGGAAATAATTAAAAATTTTTTAAAGCTAAAAGCTAATTACTAAAAGCTAATTTTATGTGTGGAATTATTGCTTACATTGGAAAACAAAAAGCTGTTCCGGTTTTGATCGAAGGGCTGAAGCGCCTTGAATACAGGGGCTATGACAGCGCCGGCCTTTCCGTTATTGACAGTGATTTAAAAATAAAAACAATAAAGTCGGTCGGCAAAGTAGCCAGTCTGGAAAACAAGCTTAATGGGCAAAACATCGCGAGCAATATCGGCATCGCGCATACGCGCTGGGCAACCCACGGCAAACCGTGCAATATGAATTCCCATCCGCATTTCGATTGCCGGGAAAATATTTTTTTGGTGCACAACGGGATTATTGAAAACTATCAGGAGCTCAAAAAAGATTTGCTTAAGAAAAAACACAAATTTTCATCAGAAACTGACACGGAAGTCATTGTTCATTTGATTGAAGAATTCAACAAGAAAACCGATTTTAAAAATTCTGTTTTAGAAACTCTGAAAATGCTCCGAGGAACATACGGCTTGGCGGTTATAAATAAAAAAGAACCGGATAAAATAATCGTAGCTAAATTAGGCAGCCCATTGGTTATCGGAGTTGGAAATGGAGAATATGTTATTGCTTCCGATGTTTCAGCCATAGTCAGACACACTAATAGAGTTATTTTTATGGAAGATGGGGAGGTGGCCGTTATAACCAAAGAAAATTGCGAAATAGTTAATGTGAAAAATAAAGCTATAACCAAAGAAGCCACCAAAATTGATTGGTCCTTGGAAAAAGCCGAAAAACAAGGGTTTGACCATTTCATGTTAAAAGAAATTTTTGAACAACCAAATTCCATTTTAGACGCGACGCGCGGAAGAGTGATTGAAAAAGAAGGCATGGTAAAACTGGGAGGACTGAGAGACGTCAAAGAAAAACTGACTGAAATAAGCAGAATTATAATTGTCAGCTGCGGCACTTCATACAACGCCGGTCTGGTCGGAGAATATATGCTGGAAGAATATGCCGGCATTCCTGTTGAAGTCGAATATGCCAGCGAATTCCGCTACCGCAAACCGCT
>CAZFCX010000006.1:0-1482 GCA_964517825.1 uncultured Bdellovibrionales bacterium | reverse complement strand
ACAGCGGACACACTAGCGGCTAGCCGTGAGGCTGAAAATAAAGGCGCCATTACTTTGGGCATAGTCAACACGGTCGGATCCACCATTGCCCGCGAAACAACAGCAGGCGTATATAATCATGCCGGACCGGAAATCGGAGTGGCTTCAACCAAGGCTTTCACTTCGCAACTTTCCATTTTGGCCCTGCTCACAATCTTTTTAGGCCGGCAGAGGGATATGTCTTTCGTAACCGGCAAAAGAATTTCATCTGAAATAAATAAGATTCCCAAATTAATTGAAAAGATATTAAAACAATCGAAAAATATTAAAAAAATCGCCAGAAAGTATGTTCAATATAAAAATTTTCTGTATTTGGGTAGAAAATATAATTTTCCGATTGCCTTGGAAGGCGCTTTGAAAATAAAGGAAATATCCTATGTCCATGCGGAAGGTTATGCTTCCGGAGAAATGAAACACGGGACAATTGCCCTTATTGATAAAAATTTTCCGGTAGTTTTCATTGCTCCCAAAGACAGCGTTTATGAAAAAAATATTTCCGGCATGCAGGAAATTAAAGCTCGCGGCGGAAAAATAATCGCGATTGCCACGGAAGGGGACAAGGAAATTAAAAAAATAGCGGACGATGTGATTTATATTCCCAAAACATTGGAAATGCTGACGCCCTTGCTTTCCGTCATTCCTCTGCAATTTTTCGCGTATTATGTCGGAACTCTAAAAGGACTCGACGTGGATAAACCACGCAATTTAGCTAAGTCCGTAACTGTAGAATAAGTTCCAGATGCTTGCCCCGTTAGATGCACAGCAATTTAACTGGGGTGTATAAACCAAGAAACCTAGCAAAATCAGTTACGGTTGAGTGATTATTTTTGGCTTAAATAAAGGAAAAATATCAAGGCAGTAACTTTCAAAAAGTATTTTTGACTCTTGACTTTTTCAATTTTTTGTGCTTAGAGTTGTATTATAGAACAAAGTTCTTACAAAATTTAAAAACAAAATAAAAAACACAAAAAATAGAAGGGGGTGACTTTTATGAAGTCCAATGCTATTGTTGTTTCCTCGGATGTGGAGGAGATTTTATTTGTCAGGGGTTTAAATCCTGGCAGTTATGGATGTAATGAAGCAAATTTGGAAATAGCCAAAAAAACTTTTGAGGAACTTGAAAAAGGCGGAAAATTTGCCTATGTTTCAAGAGCAATAGATCTGGCAATGCACACCCTTGACTGGCAAAAACATCAGGAACTTTTAAATGTCAGCTTTTATGTTTATGGAAAGGACTATAGGATTTTTCCTATATCGAAATTTGCTGAGAATTTTAAAAAGTGGAAGGATGAATTTTTTCCTTGGGTAAAAAAAATAAAACTTGTTGTGGCTCCTCCCATGCGGGACGAATACAAAATCAAGTTTAAAAATGTTTTTTTGTCCGAGAGCGACATTCTGATTCTTTCAGCGGAATTACCGGAAAAAGAAGAAGGGTTCTGGTCT
>CAZFCX010000005.1:7851-26799 GCA_964517825.1 uncultured Bdellovibrionales bacterium | reverse complement strand
CATTTTTGCCGTTTCTACTAATTAATCACCACACGTTTTGACAAAGAGCCACAATATTGTGGGCGGAGAGCATATGCCCTCAAGAGTTTTTGACATGTTGGGTAATAATCTCTGGTCCTTCAAAGACGAAAAGGAAAACAAATTTGAAGGTCGTGGGCGCTTAGTCTATTTTAAGAAAATAGAAGAGCCTGTGATCTATTTAGAAAACCGTGAAGGGATAACCAAAATTATTCCGCTTATGTCATTGGTTAATCCCAAATCTGTCAAACTGGGCGACACATTCGTAAACCTGGGTGGCAGAACCATTGAAGAGCTAGCTGAGCTTAAAAAGGGATTAGCTAAAGAGTTGGACAAGAAAGCTCTTTTGACCCAAGAGGAAAAAGATGCCCTGGAAGAAGCTTGGCTAATAAGAAAAGCTAACAGAAAGGCAGAAAAGGAAGAAGCAGAGCGGATAAAACAGGAAGAGTATCAGAAAAAGAGAGAAGAAAGACTTCGTAAGAAGGAATCCATTCTGAAAAGGTCGCCCATCACTGTTTATGCGTCTAATGGTGAAATATTAGGCGGTATTCCGGTAGTTGGGTCTGAATGGCAGATACTGCCCGGCCATACCAAAGTTGTTCTGGTTAAAAGTTTTGATGAAGAAACCGGTTTGCCGGGTGAACCCATTGAAGCTTTTATTGTTAAAAAGAACGACTATCAGCGCGAGAAGACGCGTGTTAAAAACTTGGTATTTTCCAAAAGGCCGGTAGTTGAAAAGATTGTTCCAAAAGCTTTGAATAAACTATTCTTCAAAATAGGGGCAAAATTTGTAAAAATTTTACATTTTTCCCAGGAAGATGCCAAGCTTTTGAAAGAGCAAGGCATAGACAGCGAAACCATGATCGCCGTTGGTAATCCAGATGCCAATGGAAAATATTGCGTTGTTTTATTAAATGAAGAAGGTAGTGAAAAGGTGGTGGGAGCCTTTGCTCCTGTAGATTTGAAAGAATATCTTAAATAAAAGTCAAAGTCTTTACGCCAATAATAACCCCATTTTTGCAATCGCAGGAATGGGGTTTATTTTTTTTGCTTTTCTGAGCTTTAAAATGCAGATGTGTTGACAAAATTTGCAAATCGGGTATACTGGATAAGTACTAAAAATTAGGCTCGGTAGAGGCTAAAAAAGGGTATTTAAATACCTAATGGTTTGTTTACGATAAAATTAATTTATAGTTTGGAATTTTTAAGCTTTGGTTCGTATGTCCCGCATTCGTAGTGCGGGTTCACGACGCAAAGCGGAGTGAAAAACATCATGTTAACTATTAGATTTGCAAGAACGGGCAGAAAAAACGCACCTCAATTCAAGGTGGTGTTGCAGGAACACACAGTAGCTCCGGGAGGACGCCATGTGGCTGTTTTGGGCAGCTATGATCCAAAAAGGAAGGTGGCGGTTTTGAAAGCTGAAAAAATCAAGGAATGGATTGCTAAAGGAGCACAGGCTTCTGATAGCGCGTACAATTTGTTTGTGAAGGAAGGAATTATTGACGGCAAGAAACGCGCAATAAAAATGGAAAAACCAAAGACTAAAGAAATTCCAGCCGAAGAAGCGCCAAAAGCTGAAGCTAAAATCGAAGAACCGAAAACTGAAGAAACTAAAACTGAGGAAGCTAAATCTGAAGAAGTTAAAACAGAAGAGCCGAAAGCAGAGGAACCGAAAAAAGAGGAAGCTGAAAAGAAAGCCGAAGAAGCTGTTGAAGCCAAGCCGGAAGCCGTCTAAAGACGAGCTTGATAATAATGAAATTGGGAAAATTTAATATAACAAATCCGCAGACAGTGGGGATGCATCACGTGAGGGGTCACGTGAGGCTGTAACTCCCACCGAGGAATCCAAAACATTTTTTAGTGTTTTTGATGACAAAGGTCGATCTGCGGAAACGCAGATTTTTTGTTTAATAACGGAATAAACACGGAATAAGACGGAACAAACACGGAAGTGTATCTGTGTTCTTTCTGCAAATTTTTGTGTTAACTCTGTGAAAGAAATATGTTAACTAAAGGGCAAAAAACCGAACTCGTAAAAAAATTGACGGAAAAAATCAAAGCGGCCAAGTCGACAGTTTTTGTTGATTTCAAAGGTCTTGATGTTCAAAGCTCAACTGAGCTTAAAAAAGCTTTGCGGGCTGAAGATGTTGAATACACGGTTGCGCGCAAGACTCTTTTGGACATCGCGTTCAAAAATGCCGGTGTTGAAGGATTGGATATTAAAAAAATGGAAGGGCAAATCGCTGTTTCATTTTCCAACGCCGATGAAGTTGCCGGAGCCAAAATCATCGACACTTTTTCCAAGAAAAATGAAAACGTGAAAATGATCGGCGGTGTTTTGGGCAAGGATATTATGGACGGAGCTCAGGTTAAGGCTTTAGCCAAGATTCCATCCAAACCGGAACTTTTGGCCAAACTGGTCGGAACTCTCAATGCTCCTGTTTCCGGATTCGCCAATGTTTTAGCGGGCAACTTGCGCGGATTGGTGCAAGTGCTGAAAGCCGTGGGTGATAGTAAACAATAATTTATTATTTAATTTAATATTCTAAGGTTTCAGCCAAAAGCTAAGAAGCTAATGAAGCTAAAGCCTAAGAAGCTAATTTTTATGACTGATGAAAAAAAAGAAGTAGTGGTTCCTGCTAAGTTTGAAAAACTGGTGGCAGAAATCGAAAAAATGAGCGTGTTGGATCTTTCTGAACTAGTGAAAGTTCTGGAAGAAAAATTCGGAGTTAGCGCTGCTGCTCCAATGATGATGGGAGCTATGCCAGCTGCTGGCGGAGCTGCCGAAGCTGCTGAAGAAAAATCTGAATTCGATGTAGAATTGACTTCTGCCGGAGCTCAGAAAATCAATGTGATCAAAGCTGTCCGCGAAATCACCGGCCAAGGACTCAAAGAAGCCAAGGACTTGGTTGATGCCGCTCCAAAAGTAGTGAAAGAAAAAATTGCCAAAGCGCAAGCTGAAGAAATCAAGAAAAAACTGGAAGAAGCCGGTGCAACTGTGACTTTAAAATAAGTTTTCAGTTTTAAACTGATTCTAATAATAAAACCCCCGCTGCAAGGCGGGGATTTTATTATAGTTTTATTTTTGTACAAGGCTGGGCTTGAAAAATAAGCCTATTGAAATACTGCTTCCAATATAAAATATAAAAATAGCTTATCCTTTAAGGTTGGCTATTTTTTGTAAAAAGTTGTGCCCATGGAACGAAGTCGGAACTTGTGTGTTTATAAAAAACTACCCCCAATGCAGTGTCGTGCATGGGGGGTAGGCGATAGGTCTTCCTATTAAAATTGGAAGATGTTCATTAGTTGCTGAACTTGGCAGTATTTTTCGCCTTCATGATTATTGACCGCCGTTTTGAATAGCTCCTGGAGATGCTCGGAGGGAATAAGCGGTCTCTTCTTATCTTCTCCCGCTCTCATTTCTTTCATGGCCAAATTCTGGAATTTTTCCCAAAATGACCGTTCCTCTTCAGGCATCGCCGCCATAACTTCGTTGGTTAAAGCGGTTTTCCCAAACCTTGGCGAACACATAGATCCGTGACACATACTTAATCTCCTTTCTTTTTTGATGGGATAATTTGGTGCTAGGCTCTAATAAATAACTAATGATTTAAAATAGCAGCACTACAATTATTTGTCAATGGCTAAAAAATAAAGATACCACAAGAGCATCTTTTAATTTTCCGTACAAAGTTGGGCTGTCCCGATTTTAATCGGGAGAATGCCCCAATCATAATCGGGTGCCTTACATTTTTATTATATTCTCTTTAATATATTTTGAACTTTTAAGTGATTTCAAATATCTTTCTCTTTTCATAGCTTCCGTTCTGGAATCATAAGTTTCGCTATAAATTAAATCCAAAGGCCTTCTATTTTTTGTAGCAACAACTTCTCCATTGTTGTGTCTTTTGATTCTGTCTTCCAAATTATTCGTCTGGCCGATATAAAGTCTGTTGTCTTTTAAACTTTGAAGAATGTAAACAAAATATTTCATAGGATTTCTATACAAAGTTGGGCTGCTAGGATTCGAACCTAGGAATGCCAGGACCAAAACCTGGTGCCTTACCACTTGGCGACAGCCCAACTTTGTATACAAAATATTTAGTTGTTAAAATTCAAACCTACGCATGCCCCGATAAAATCGGGGTGCCTTATCCCGACACGTCGGGACTACAGCCCAATAACTTAAAAGTATCATGTATTAAGTATAATGTATAAAGTATAAATACCAATATACATAATACATACTTCATGATACTTGTACTATTCCACCACCGCGCCACCCATAATGTTCATAGCTTCGGAGAGCAGGGAGCTTGTTACGCTGGGTTTTTCTTCTTTCGCTTCTGATGACTGATTACCTATTGCTGATGACTGCATTTTAATTCCGGCTTCTTCGCCAGTTACAGCCTTAATTCGCAAAGGCAACCCTAGGATTTTAGCAAAAACCGATTCCAGTGTCAATTTATTGGGGTTTTCGTTAAGCTTGTCTTTATGGAAAGGGAATTTGGCGGCAATGACCACAAAACCTTTTTCGACGGAGGTCGGCTGGCAGCTTTGCAAGATAGCAGATAAGCTGTGGTTCAGCGGCCGTATTTCGGTTATAAGCTGGTTCCAGCATTTTTTGACATCATTCAATGATAGAGTGCAATTCTCAGGTTCGGATTCATTATTTTCGCTTAGGGGAGGCTTTTTTTCGGCAGGTTGTGTGGTAGAGCTGTTGGTCTGAATTTGTCTGCTAGAGGCCATTTTTGGGGCTTCTGGAGTCTCTGGGGCGGTGGTTTTAGCCAAGTAGCTCAAATTGGTAACATTTAAGTTTTTAAGCCCATTTTTACTGTTTTTTCCTGCGTCATTTTGTGTCCAATCGGCATAGTTTTGCGCCTCGATCGCTTTGATGATAGCCATTTCCAACGGCAATTGGGGGATGAAAGAAGATTTGATTTTTCCTTGAATTTCAGTGAAACATTGGATGATAAAAAGAAATTTTTCCGAGGGATATTTTTTAGATTGTTCAAGCAAAGCCGCGGCTTGTTCTTCGGTAAGTTCGTAGGAAAAAAGTTTGGCCAATTTTTCATCCACGCTGATCAGCATAGCCTGGCGGAGATAGTTCAAGAACGATTTATTGAAAACATCCAGGTCATAGCCGTCCCGGGAAATTTTATTGATGAGTTCCAGGGCTTCAGTTGTTTTTTTCTCCAATATGAATCCGGCCAGAGATTCCAGTGATTGGCGTTCCGTCGTGCCCAAAATTTCTTCAACCTCTTTGGCTGTTATGTTTTTGTCTTCGAGCGACATAACTTGCGAAAGGAGCGATTCTGCATCGCGAAACGCGCCTTCAGCCGCAATAGCAATCATTTCCAGCGCTTCTTTTTCCACAGAAACTTTTTCACCTTTGGCAATCAGTGAAAGTTTTTTAACAATATGTTCAATTGAAAGCCTGGTGAAATCGTATCTTTGGCAGCGGGAAATTATTGTTTCCGGAACTTTGTGGATTTCGGTCGTAGCCAGAATGAAAATTACATGAGCCGGCGGCTCCTCGAGGGTTTTCAGCAGCGCATTGAAAGCGCCAGTTGAAAGCATGTGCACTTCATCGATGATATATACTTTGTATTTTGCCGAAGTCGGCGGGAATTTTACATTTTCCCGAAGTTCGCGGATATTGTCCACACCTGTGTTTGAGGCGGCATCGATTTCAAAAATATCCAGAGACCTGTTTTCGGTTATGTTTTTGCAGATTTCACACTTCAGGCAGGGTTCTCCATTTTTCGAGTTCTGGCAATTTACAGCCCGTGCGAAAATGCGCGCCAAAGTTGTTTTACCGGTTCCGCGCGGACCGGTAAAAAGATAGGCATGTCCAATATGGCCGTGCTTGATTGCGTTCGAAAGCGTCTGAACAATATGCGCCTGTCCGATAACATCGGAAAAAGTTTGCGGGCGGTATTTTCGGTAGAGAGAAGTCATAAAAGTAGCATGTATTAGGTAGAATGTATTATGTATAAATGCAAAAGATAGCTTTTTAACTTTATTATTGTAGCATTACGAATCACCTTTCGCAAATAGCGATTTTTTATTAAAATCCCCTCGCAAGAGGGGATTATGCTTGATACATATTACTATATATTTGATACTATTTCTTAAATACCCACAGTTTGTAGCCGACAAAGTTCCAAACCAGTCCGGCGATGCTGCCGGCAGCCGCGCCGATGAGTCCGAGTTGCTCAGCGGACAATCCGATAAGTGAACCCAGAACTATTTTGAAAACAAAAGAGGCGATGAAGACATTGATGAGAAAACCAACAACGCTGACGGCGAAGAATTGCAAAAACTCCGATTTGGTCTGTTTTTTTCCGCCTTGTTCAAATGTCCAATATTTGTTCCAGAAATAGCTGTTAACATTGGCAATAATAAAAGAAGCGGCTTTATACAGAGAATAGAAAGTTATTATGCCAATGATGCTTGTTTTTGATTCAATATTGAAATAGGCGCTGAAAATAAAAGTGATAAGGGTCAGAGAACCCAGATCAACCAGCGTGTTGAGAACGCCGATGAGTCCGAATTTAGCAACTTGATAAATGATAGCAATTTTCTGGCCGATAAAAAAAGCGACGCGGAGACCGATCGGAGTTGCCAAAAAAAAGAAAGGCACAATGACTAAATAAAATTTTGTAAATAGCTCCGGATTCAAAGCTTTAAGAATTGGCAAAAGCAAAAGACCGATAAGCAAGCCGGCGGCGATGCTAAAACAGTAATCTTTTTGAGTGATGCGGACACCTGTTGTGTTTTCCATAATTTACTAATTACTAATTAAATACGAATATACTAACATACGAATAATTTTAAACCAAGAGTAAACTATCGAATTGTAAAACAATTGGTATGTTCGTAAGCGATTAGTATTTCGTAAAGATTACGATTGGGCGGCGATTTCTTTTTCCAGCGCGTCTATGTCAGCCGACCACTCATCTACTATCTCTTCCTTGGTTGAAGTTTTGTTTTCGACGTCAGGCTGTTTGTCAACATCTTCCTCGTCATTATTGAAATCGTTTTTCCAGGAATTAAATCCGCCATCAGCCGGCCAGCCTCGCGTCGACGAACGGTCGTCTCCGTGAGTCGAGGCGGGCAAATTACTTTTACTTTTTTTGGTTTTGGCCGGCTTCTTCTTTTCAGGAACTACTGGAGAAAAATCAGAGTCTCCTTTGGAAATGACATTTTCAATAGCTGCCCAAGTCGCGTCAATTTCCCGGGGAATCATGATGACAACTTCATCACCAGGTTCGGCCTTGAAATAGGTAATCGAAGCCAGGAGAACCTTGTAGGGTTTTCCTTCTGAAAATATAAAATAATTGCCTTTTTCGTCCTGGCTGACAATTCCGATGACACTTTTTCTTTGAGCCGGACCGATTTGCTTATATACAAAAGACCCGTCAGAGGTTATCGTAAGTTTCAAAATATCTCCCTCGACAAGTTTTGATTTTGATGCGTAGTTGGCTGGAACAGGATATTGTTTTCCATCAGTACCGATCATCAGTTGTCCGTCGAAAGTTCCTTCGACCACATTCCCGTCAGTTTCTTCTTCAACTTTTCTTTTTCTTCCTGTTTTTTTCTTGCCTTCCAATTGGAGCAGCATAGCTTTGGCGCTTTGCATGGCTTTTTCGGCATTGAGCACCATTTGCCGCAACGATTCTATTTTATGAGCCTTTTCACTTTCGCTCATAATATCATCCGTTTGTTTTTGATTGTATGTCATTTTTGTTTTGAGCGGGAACAGCCCAGGAATCCCCCTAAGTGTCACCCGTATTTTGATGTTTGTTTTATACCTAAATTATATAATAAGTTTGTCAAATCCGCAACTCTGCCAACTACAAATCTATACTAATATACAAGTGTACGAATAAAAGTGGTAAATTTTTGTGTATTTGTAATTTTGTGGGGGTATTGTAGTATTATAATTCATAGTAAACTAAAAAAATATGCGAAATTATTCAAAAACTGGAGGAAGGCCGGGAAAACCGGCCTATCGAACCCCGGCTTCGTTTATGGAAAAAGTTTTCGCAGTGGTACGAAAAATTCCCAAAGGCGAAACATTAAGTTATAAAAGAGTGGCTGAACTGGCTGGACATCCCAAGGCCTTTCGCGCGGTGGGAAATATTTTGAATAAAAATTATAATCCAAAAATTCCCTGCCATCGCGTGATTCGTAGCGATGGAAAAGCCGGAGGCTATAATCGCGGAGCAGGGAAGAAAGAAGAAATTTTGAAAAAAGAAAAAGCAATTTGATGCTTTACTAATTACGAATCAAATACTAATATACTAATATGGAAAAAACATAAACCGCAAGAAGCTTAACTTCGGGTTTATATCTTTAGGCGAATTAATTCATAAAACTAAAAAATGTTATGGAAAAAATGCTGACGGAATACTTGTGGGTTATTATTGTTTTGATTATTTGGTCGACTCCTTGGAAAGGAATGGCGCTTTGGCGCAGTGCGCGAAATGGTCAAGCAGGCTGGTTCATAATTCTTCTGATTTTTAACACAATGGCCATTCTGGATATATTGTATATTTTCATATTCAGCAAATGGGGGGCAAAAAATGATCTGAAACCGCAAAAAGAAGAAGCTGCCGCACAACAACCGCCAACGAATCCTCTGCCGCCACCCTCAGATAATAGGCCGATGATTGTTTGAATAAATGAAAGAAAAAAACATTAATCTTGAAAAAATTATCATTCCCGTTTTGCTTTCGGGCGGAATCGGTGTTTTTCCGACCGATACGATTTATGGCGTGATTGGCAGTGCGCAGAAAAAAGAAACAGTTGAAAGAATTTATAAATTGCGAAAAAGAGAACTTCAGAAACCGATGATAATTCTGATTTCATCTTTCAGCGACCTGAAAAAATTAGGAATTAAATTGAAGGCCAGGCAAAAAGAATCAGTTTCCAAACTATGGCCGGGAAAAGTAAGCATTATTTTTGATTGTTCTTCTAAAAAATTTGAATATCTGCATCGGGGCAAGCAGACGCTGGCTTTTCGTTTGCCGCAATATAAATGGCTGAGAGACATTTTAGATAAAACTGGTCCATTGGTTGCGCCCAGCGCTAACATAGCCGGGGGAAAGCCGTCAGAAACTTGCAAGGAAGCTATAAAATATTTTAAAAATAAAGTTGATTTTTATGTGGATGCCGGAAAAATCAAATCCAAACCGTCAACTTTAATAAGACTTGATAAAAGTGGGGAAATAAAAGTTTTGCGCCAAGGAGTGGTCAAAATTAAAGCGCAAAATTAAATAATAATAAGAATTACAACTAAACCTATTGAAGAAATAATGAAAACCAAAAAGATTACATCCAGAAAATAATGTTTCAAAAACCACGGTTTGTATTGCGAGATTCTTTGGTTAAGTTCACTTAAATCTTGAATTATGCTGGAATTTTTATAAACCGGCCTAATCGAATAAGGCTGGCCAGTTTCTTCGCCTGCAGTATAAAACTGCAGGCTTTTTGTGCCGAGCTTTTTCGGCAGGAAAGTGGCCATGAAGCAGAGTTCTTTTCCGGCGGAATCAGGAATTGGCTCAAAACTGAATTCATGAAGATTTTGTATTTCCAAAAAAGAATCTTTGAGTTCCCCTTCACGCAAAATTTTCTGGCAATTTTCATCGGCAATTTTGGCCGCCACTTTGTCGCCATTTTCATATTTTACGCCTGAACCTTTTAGCAAAACTTCAATTTTGGCTAAATTGTTACGATTGGCTGAAAATTTTTGAGTCAGAGTTGCTTCAGGACGCAATTTGATAATTTTGCCTTTTTGCAGAAGAATGCCTGAATCAGGAAAAGAGAGCAGGCTGAAAAATTTCCAAAAGACTGCAATGAGAAGTATTGCTGCGAAAAATAAAAGTAGTTTTTTAGGAGTCAAATATTTTTTCATAAATTAGACAGATAAGAAACAAGACACAAGAAACAATAACCAAACAATTTTCAATAACCATTATTAAAATTCCAAATGGTTTGACTATTGATTTTTTGAATTTAAGATTTATTTGTATCTTGTATCTTGGTCATTGTATCTTGTTTATAGATAGTATCTAAAAATTATCACGTTGAAAACAAGATACATACTTAGTGACATCATTAGAATTAATCCTGCAATCATGCTTGTTTCAAAATATTTTTCAGCCAAATCTGATTTTTTGAATCGCAAGGCTATTTTTTCCACGAGCACTCCAATCCCGACAAAAACTAAAATAATGTGGGCTGCGATGTTTGGCAGGAAATAGCGGCCGGGAAGGCCTGTTTCGATACGGCCAAGCGCTTGGAATAATGACCAGTCTGCGAAACGGATGCCTAATTGCAGCAGTACAATCATTGATAGTAAAAAAACAATATATTTTTTTTCTGGCAGAAAATTTGGACGGTCTTTTTTCGAAAAAAGAAAAATTACCATTCCGATAATCGCAAAGAACTGAATGCCCCATATTATTTTTATAAAATTTTCCACGACCCAGCTGTTGGTCCAACCTAGTGCGCCCCAGTAGGATTCCGAAGGAGAAGTCAAATGACTCAAAGTTAAGGTTTTGGATATATATTTGCCTGTCGAACTTAGGATAGTTTCCATTTCATAATTTCCACTAGGAATATTTTTTGCCAAGAACACAAGCAAAAATCCAAGAGCTAAGATAAACACAACAAAAGAAAATAATTTTACACTTTTGCTCATTTTCTCAATTTTTTTGTATCCGAAAAAGAACATTAGAATTGTGAAAGCTACCAAAAGAACCATAGTTGTTTGTTTGGTCATAATTCCCAAAGCAATTGAAGCAATGAGCAGAATCAGATTTTTCCAATTTAATCCGTTTTTGAGCGCCAGAACTGCCGCGTAGGTAAAGACAATGAAAAGCAAAACAAACAACGCGTCATAATTGATGTTGGTAAAATAAATGGACAATCTGGGCTGAAAAGAAACAATCGCTGCTAGAATTAAGCTGTGTTTAGCAGAAAAACCGATTGCTTTCGCAATCAAATATGAAAATAGAACAACAACTGTTCCCAATAAAACGGAAAATATTCTGATCAAATAAAATCTGACTAAAATACTTTGATTAGAAAAAACTTTTTCAATCAGGGAAGAAACTTTGTGATAAAATTGTGTACTGCTAACCATATCCGGGTGTGCCCAAAAATTGTAGGGCAGCCAGCCATGCTTATTTATTTCCGCTTCGTTTTGCCCATCGTAAGAATTGGAATATTCGATTTTGTTATAATTAGCGCTACGCAACGAATCCAAACTGGCAGCAGTACCGGCTTTCAGAATTTCTTCGGAGAAATTATAGTCGGCAAAAATTTTATTATTTTTGGTAATTTCCCTCGGGTCATTTTTTTCAACACTTTTCGGCTGCAGAAGATGCTGAATAGTGTTATAATGTCGGGCCTCATCCTGTCCTTCGAAAATAGGGAAAAGAGCAATCAAAAAAACACCTTTTAGAAAAAAAGTTGCCAAAATAAGAACCAAAATGAACTTAGGTTTCTGCCAAAAAGCCAAAGATTGAATTTTTTCCATAACTCAAGTATAATAAGAAAGTACCAAAATGTCTAATAATTCCTTATTTTTAAGGAGGTTTTGGCTTATTCGTTCTAAATAATTTAACTATCATGCAGAAAAAACACGAAAATTATCGAGAACTAATTTGGACTTTGGCTAAAACCGATTTCAAATTGCGCTACCATGGATCATTTTTAGGGTACATCTGGGTTCTTCTGAAACCTATTTGCGTTTTTGCGGTTCTAAATTTTGTTTTTTCCGCTATGTTTGGAGCGAGCGGTACATATTCTCTCGAACTTTTGGTTGGTCTTATGCTATTCTTTTTTTTCTCCGAAGGTACTTCTGCCGGCATGGGGTCGCTTCTTTCAAAGTCGCAACTGGTGACAAAGATCTATGTCCCGCGTTGGACTATCATTATAGCTTCAACAATCAATGCCACTATGATCTTTTTGATGAATCTCGTTGTGATTGCTCTATTTTTTGCTCTCAAGGGATTTATGCCCAGTCTCGCTTCAGTTTTGGTTTTTCTGATTTTTTCCGTTTTTCTTTATATAATTATTTTGTCCTTTTCTTTGATAGCTGCTCCGCTCTATGTTAAATTTCGCGATCTAGCTATGATTTGGGAAGTAGCATTGATGATTCTAATGTATGCTTCGCCGATAATCTATCCGTTGTCTATGCTTCCGCTAAAATATCATATAATTTTGCTTCTAAACCCGTTAGCCTTTATTGTTCACTACACCAAAGAAACACTGATTCATAATCATTTTGCTATATCACTGCAGTATGTTTTTATTTTTTCCGTCATTGTGTTGGCGGTGTTTGCTCTCGGTGTCTTTTCCTATCGAAAACTGATTCCTAAAGTCGCAGAGAATATCTAATTGGCAATTTTAAATACCAAATACCAAATATCAAATATCAAATAAAAGTTTAACCAATTTATCATTAAAAAATTTGGAATTGATTTGAAATTTGAAATTTTTAATTTGAAATTATGAGCAACGAAGTAGCTATACGAGTTGAAAACGTTTCCAAGACTTTCCGTATACCTCACGAAAAAGTAGACTCCATTCGCGGTGCTGCGGTAAGTTTGTTTAAAAGCGGAGGTTATGAGGAATTTAAAGCATTGGACAATGTTTCTTTTGAAGTGAAAAAAGGAGAATTTTTCGGCATTATCGGACGCAACGGTTCAGGCAAGTCAACACTTCTCAAAATTTTAGCCGGAATCTATCAGGCTGACAAAGGCAAAGTTCATATCAATGGACTCATTTCTCCATTTTTGGAGCTCGGAATCGGTTTTAATCCGGAGCTTTCCGGCAGGGACAATATCTATCTCAATGCCACAGTTCTGGGTCTTTCAAAAAAACAAATTGACAAAAAATTTGACAGTATTGTGAAATTTTCCGAACTGTCCAGATTTATTGATCAAAAACTCAAAAATTATTCTTCCGGCATGCAGGTGCGTTTGGCGTTCTCCGTTTCCATTCATGCCAATCGAGATATACTTCTTATGGATGAAGTTTTGGCAGTAGGGGATAGTAATTTTCAAAAAAAGTGCATTAATGAATTTAAAAAATATAAAAAGGACAACAGAACAATACTTCTTGTCACTCATGATATAATGGCTGCTGCGATGCATTGCGACAGAATATTGCTCTTGAATGATGGGAAGATTGAGTTTTTAGGAAATGTTGATGACGCAATAAACAAATACTCCCAGATAAATTCTGAAGATCAGGTGTTGGATTCAAAAAACAATACTATTATAGAAAAAAGAAATATCATTATAGTTAATAAGATAGAAATTTTCAATCGAAATGAAGAGCAAGTTGATTCTTTCTGTTCTGACGAAGAGATTAAAATAAGGCTTCACTATAAAGCTAAAAATGAAGATGAAATGGTATTTGGAATAGAAATTTTTAATGACGAAAAGCAACGTTTATACGGATATCATACTAAAATGGAAAATAAGACAATAAAAACTAAAAAAGAAGGCTTTGTTGACTTTACGATTGAAAAAACCAATCTTCTTTCCGGAAAATACAGTGCTAATATCGGAATTGCAGATAGCAGCTGCTCTTCACAATATTACTATAAGACAGCGGCTGTAGAATTTATTATAAAAGGAGAAGGAGTTGAAAAATTTGAATTTGGAAACATCAATATGAAAACTTCAGTTAAATAGAATTAAATATGAAACAAAACAAATGTTTTATATGCGGAGGTTTAAATAGTTTTAATCCTGTCATTGAAAATCAGGTACTCTTAAGGGAGGAAAAATGTGGTATATGTGGCAGTTCTCGCAGAAATAGCGCGGTGGCATATGCAATTTTAAAAACATTAAAATTAGAGCAACTAACCCTGAAGGATTCTATAGGATATATTGAAAAAGCAGGAATTAAAATATATGAAGCTGCAAGTTCCGGTATTATTCATGAAACATTAAAAAGCGTAAAATCTTACACCTGTTCGGAATATTTTGATGGAGTAAAAGCGGGAGATGTTATAAAAGAAATAAGGTGTGAGAATCTTGAAGAATTAACATTTGCTGAAAATTCATTTGACATAGTGATAGACCAGGACGTTTTGGAACACGTTAATAATTACGAGAAAGCATTTTCTGAAATATGCAGAGTTTTAAAACCGGAAGGATCTCATATTTTTACAATTCCTTTCAATGAAGCAAAAAATACTCAGTTGCGAGTCGAGAAGAACGGAAAGGAAATTATGTCGCCGGTTTTCCACGGAGATTCCATAAGAGAAAACGGAATCATAGTCACTGTTGACTATGGAAAAGATTTGTTGGGCAAAATTGATAAAGT
Organism: uncultured Bdellovibrionales bacterium; assembly: GCA_964517825.1. Classification (GTDB taxonomy): domain Bacteria; phylum Patescibacteriota; class Minisyncoccia; order Moranbacterales; family GWC2-37-73; genus JAKLIP01. The sequence goes on along the minus strand of CAZFCX010000005.1, from coordinate 12,423 downwards.
AGGCTTTGAGACAGAAATTTTAGCAATAAATAAATGGCATGAATCTTATGAAATTACATGGATCGAATCAGATAATGAATATAAAAATTATTTAAAATTTAAAAACAATCCTTTGGCATATTTTAAATATAATAATGAGGTTTTTATTTCAAAAAAAATGGATAGCAAAAAAAATGAAAAAAATGTAAAGATGAAATTTACTGGAGAAAGAATGATGCCCGAATTTAATAAAGGTGATGAAATACATCTTGAACACATGACGAGGTATATCTTTGCTTCTCAGTTTGTGAAGGACAAAGAAATATTAGATATTGCATGCGGAAGCGGTTATGGGTCGGATTATATTTTAAAAAGTGGGGCAAAAAAAGTTACTGGTGTTGATATATCAGGTGAAGCTATAGATTATTGTAAGGAAAAATATATTCATAAAAATTTAAATTTCATGCAAGGAGATGCTACAAAGATTCCGCTAGATGATCATTGTGTGGATATTATCATTTCTTTTGAAACTATTGAGCATATAGGAGAAGAGTCGCAGAAAAAATTTATGGAAGAAATTAAACGAGTATTAAGGGCTAATGGTATGCTTATTATGTCGACCCCAAATGTTATGATTTCTCCACAGGGTAATCCGTTTCATGTAAAAGAGCTTACATTGAATGAATTCAAATCAGTGCTTTCTAAAAATTTTTCAAAGATAAAAGTATTTTTCCAGGAAAATATCGAAGGCGACTTTATACTTTCAGAAGATGTTTTATTGAATGATGATGTTTCAAATTCTGAAAATGTGGATTTTTTTGGAGGTAAGTTAGGTATGGTCGATCCATATAAAAGTACTTACTTTGTTGCTGTCTGTAGTAATGTAAGCATTGAATCAAAAGGCATTATTTCTATGTCTCAAAATTTGTCTCGTGATATTCACAAAAATATCATTCAACAAAAAAATCAGGAAATTAAACAAAAAGATTGGGAGATACAAAACATGAAATCATCTAAATTTTGGAAGTTACAAAACAAATATATGTCTGTGAGGGGTGGCGCACTGTTCGTTTTATCTTATTCTAAAAAATTTATTAAAAAAATATTTTAAAGCATGAAAATACCAAAAGTTGCTGTTTCCATCCATATCTATAAAAATAATCTAAGTGAATTTGAAAGAGCTTCGCTTGTTCAATGTTGCAAAGTTTTAGGCAAACATGACTTTTCCATAATTTGTCCAAATGATTTAGATATTAAAGAATGTGAAGATATATTAAATTTTTATAATATCAACTATAAAACAGAAAGATTTGAAAATAAATTTTTTGAAAGCATAGAAAGATATAATCAGCTAATGTTGGATTCTAATTTTTACAAAAAATTCAGCGAATATGATTTTATGCTTATTTATCAGTTGGACGCGTATGTTTTTAGAGATGAGTTGGAATATTGGTGTAAAAAAGATTATGACTATATAGGCGCTCCTTGGTTTGAAGGATTTAGTTTGAGTAATAGCAATGCTCAATTGCTTGACGTAGCAGGCAATGGCGGTTTTTCATTAAGAAAAATTAAGAGTTTTATTGATATATTAAAACATGAAAAAGAAGCAAAGGAATTTATTGAAAAATATATCAAAGATGGTCAAAATGAAGATATGTTTTTTAGTAAATTTGCAAAAAAAATAAAAAAAGATTTCAATGTTGCTCTGCCAAATGAGGCCATGCATTTTTCTTTTGAAACACAGCCAAAGAGATTATACCAAATGACAAACGGCCAGTTGCCATTCGGTTGTCATGCATGGGAAAGATACAATTTTGATTTTTGGGAAAAATTTATAAACTTAGAAGAAGTTGATTACAAAAAAGAAAATAAATTTAATTTAAATAAACTTTCAACAATAAGAGGAATTTTGGATTATAAAACAGGGGAAAATAAGAATTTATATAATGAACTGAATTTAACCAAAATGGAACTGAATTCAGCTAAAACAGAACTGAATTTAACCAAAATGGAACTGAATTCAGCTAAAACAGAATTGAATTCAACCAACACAGAATTAAGCTTAGCCAAAGCGGAACTGGAAAATATTTATTTATCTTACACGTGGAGAATTGTTTCAGTTTTGCGAAAAGTTTTAATTCCAGAAGGAAGCTGGCGCCTGAAAATAGCTATAATCCTGGAGCAATTTTCTATAAAATCTTTGCTGATGTCTTTGAATTTTTTTCGAAAAATAAGGGGCATGTTTTCTCTTTGCATAAATTATTTAATAAATTTTAAGCCAAGAAAAAAAAGGAAAATAAACAGCAATTCGAAAAAAATCGTCTACATAGGACATTCATATCACAACAAAACAAAATCCACTGTCTTTTTGATTGAATATCTGAAACAATTTTTTGAAGTCGAAGAAATTTTGGATGAAAGTTGGATAGGGAAACCTTTTCCTGACCTGTCTTTTATTGATGAGAGTTATTTGGGCGTGATATTTTTTCAACTATTGCCGTCAAAAGATATTATAAAAAATATAAAAAATGATAATATTGTATATTTTCCGATGTATGACATGTCAGGGAGATTGGATTTTGGATATTGGAATAATTATCGAGACTTAAAAATAATTAATTTTTCCAAAACTTTGCACGGCAAACTTGCAAAATGGGGATTTGAGTCAATGTTTGTTCAATATTTTCCAAAACCTGATGATTTCATTCCTGGCAAAAAAGATGAGGTTTTTTTCTGGCAAAGGCTGACAAAAATAAATATAAACACAGTTGCCAAGCTTTTTGGTAAAAATGATGTGAAAATTCATATTCATAAAACAGTTGATCCATATCAGAAATTTATTCAACCAAGCAAAGATGATGAAAAAAAATATCAAATAAGTTATTCCGAATGGTTTGATACCAGAGAGGAAATGTGGGATGTTATAAAACAAAAAGGAGTTTATGTGGCGCCACGGGAATATGAAGGCATCGGGATGTCATTTTTGGAAGCCATGGCAATGGGAAAAGCTGTCGTAGCGGTTAATAATCCGACCATGAATGAATATATTGAACATGGAAAAAATGGGTTTCTTTTTGATCTCAAAAACCCTAAAGAAATTAATTTATCAAGTGTTGAGCAAGTTCAGAAAAATACATATGAATATATGCAAAAAGGATATGAGAAATGGGAGAAGGATAAACATGAAATAATTGATTTTATTAGAAAAAATTAAATCTGTAAAATTCAACAGGGTAAATGAAAAAAATAGCCATCATAACCGGAATAACAGGACAAGACGGAGCATATCTGTCTGATTTGTTATTGAGAAAAGGATATAAAGTTATCGGATTGATCAGAAAAGATGCCAGAGAAAATTTTTTCGGTTTGGAATATCTCAAGATAAAAGATAAGGTAATTCTAAAAAAATGTGATTTATTAAATTTGAATAATGTTACGGCTATTTTTAAAAAATTTAAGCCTGATGAAGTTTATAATCTGGCAGCTCAAAGCTCAGTGGGAATGTCTTTTAAAAATCCTCATGAAACAATAAATTTCAATATTCTTTCAGTTTTGAATTTGCTAGAGGCAATTAAGAAAGTTGATAAGAAAATAAAATTTTACCAAGCTTCATCCAGTGATATGTTTGGAAATGTAGAAGCATTGCCGGTTACGGAGAAATCCATTGTTCATCCGACTAGTCCCTATGCAATTTCCAAAGCTACGGGTCATTGGATGACGGTTAATTATCGTGAGTCATATGGGCTATTTGCCTGCAATGGAATTCTTTTTAATCATGAGTCTTATTTACGAACGGAAACTTTTTTTGTTAAAAAAATAATTCGTACTGCAATTGATATCCAAAATGGAAAACAAAAAGATTTGAGAGTAGGAGACATTGATCTTAGGAGAGATTTTGGATACGCTCCGGACTATGTGCGGGCCATTTGGCTAATGCTTCAGCAAGAAAAACCCAAAGACTTCTTGGTTTGTTCAGGGGAATCGATTTCACTCAGGGAGATTGTCAATTATGTTTTTGATAAGTTGAAAATCGACAAAAATAAAATAATAGTTGACAAATCTTTTTTCCGTCCTAATGACATTCAAAATATTTATGGTGATAACAAAAAAGCCAAAAAAGAGCTGAGCTGGAAATACGACAAAAAATTCTTTGAGGTTTTGGATATTTTAATTAAAGAGGAAATTGATAATTCAAAATAGAAATCAACTTTTTATATTATGAACGATACATTTTTGTCCGTAGTAGTCCCTGTTTTTAATGGAAAAAAATATATAAAAGCAACACTGGAGTCTTTGCTTCGTGTGGCTGAAAAAAAAGATATTGAAATAATTATTCAAGATGCTTTAAGTACTGACGGAACTTCGGAAATTATTGAGGATTATGCTAAAAAATTCAAGAAGTTTTTTCATTATCGAGAAAAGGACCTAGGCCAAAGCGATGCTATAAATAAAGGTATTCAAAAATCTACAGGAAAATGGGTAACTTGGCTTTGCGCAGACGACTTACTTTTAGATGGAATTATTGATATGTTAAACGAGGTAAAAGATGAAAATGATTTCGATGTAATTTACGGTGATTGTATTATTTTGAAA
>CAZFCX010000005.1:0-7811 GCA_964517825.1 uncultured Bdellovibrionales bacterium | reverse complement strand
TTATTCCTGCAATAGGAACAGAAGATTACGCAAAGGGAAAACTATCAAAAAAAAGATTATTTATTCAACAGCCAGGAACATGCATAATCAGGGATCGGTGGGTGGATAATCATGGTCTAGATACAAAAATTAATTGGATAATGGATTATGATCTTTTTATGAGACTCGAGAGTTCGGGAAGTAATTTTCATAGATTTAAATATTTTGTTTCAGTTGCCAGGATACATGAAGAAGCCAAAACAAGCTCGGGAAGTTTTTTGCGATTTTATGAGTATTTCAATGCTTTCAAAAAAGCGCATCTAAAAAATCCTCGTTTTTTTTCAATGAGACCCTATTTTGTGTACTTTCTTGAATATATCATTAAAAACGTTGAAACAAAAAAAGTAATGGAATTTCTTAAGATTTTACATATTGTTTTTTGGAAAGTAGCCAAGCCTGCAGAGAAAGAAGAAATAACAAAAAGATTTAATCAGAAAAAAGAAGAAATTGAAAAAAATATTTCAATTTTGGAAAATTATTAAATAATGAATAGTAGCAACAAAAATCTAATAGTTATAATACCTACAACAAGGGGCGAGAAATCAATTCCCACACTTAGTTCCGCTTTTAGTCAGAACGGTTTTGACCGTATTATTGTTATTGTGACGGGTAAAAGTACTTTGAACTCTGAATTTAGAAGCCTTATTAAAAATAAATTCAAAACAGAAATACTTTATATAGCTGAATGTAGAAATAAGAAAAATATTTTACCAGGAGAAGCTAGAAATGATGGATTAAAATATATTTTAGATAATAACCTTGATGCGGAATATGTTTTATTTGTAGATGATGATATTATTTTATCAAAAAAATATGGTGAAACTTTGGCTGATTTTATGAAAAAAAACGATTCCTGTGCAGTCATGGGAAGAATATCATCGTTTCCTGTAAATTTTTGGACAAAAATTATTGATTATTCAAATTTTTGGTGGTTGCAGATGGAAAAAAATGTAATAAACAGAAAATGGTTAGGCGCAGGAGCCACTCTGACTAAGTATGACTATCTAAAAGATATTTATTTTGAAGAAAACGCAGCAGTCAACGAGGATGTTATTTTTTTTAGTAACATATCAAAAAAAACATCCAAACCGCTTTCAGTTTGCGCAGAAACAAAATGTGAGCATCATCACAACAGAAAAAATGTGATAGAATTTATAAAATACCAATTTAATAACGGGAAAAGAGGCGTATTATTTCATCGAGCCGGAATTCATCCTATACGAGCGGTGATAAGTATTGGAAATAATTTTCGCGTAGCTTTTTTTGCTAATAGAAATTTTCTTAAAAAAAATTTATTAGTTACTATCGGTGTTATTTTAAGTTTTTTTATTTTTGAAATTGGAATACAGACAGGTTCTTTTCTTTTATTTTTGAAAAAAAATAAGAGAAAAGATATTTATTAGAACTGTTAAAATATTTTATCACAGACAGTTAAACTGTGCAGTTATATTTTATTTGATTAGTTGGTAAATTATTGTGGTTTTCCAGTAGTTTAAATAATGCAGGGCGATGCTTAATTTATTGTTTGCGCCGTATTTTTTAGCTAGTCGCAGTTCATCTTGAAACTGCTTTTTATTTACGCCGCCGCTTTTGCTATTGGTGTAGTAGCGAAAATTGGCCAGATAGGCATCAATGACCCCAGCCGGGTATTTTTTGCCTAGTCTAAGCCAAAATTCATAATCCATACAATAATGCTCATTTTCATCGAAAAAACCGATTTCAGAATGGATTTCATGCTTCCAAAAGGTCGCTGGCTGGGATATGAAATTTTCACTGAGTAATTTAGCGTAGCTGAATTTTTTGAGCAGCAGATTTTTGTAAAAAGTAATTGGTTTCCGAATTTCTTGGTCATTCTCATTAATTATTTTGCATTTTCCGTAGGCCCATTTTTTGTCAGGATTCTTTTGAAAAAATTCGGCAACTTTCTTGAGCGCTCCCGATTCATATGTGTCATCAGAATTGAGATAGGCAACAATGTCGCCGGTTGCCATTTTGAGACCTTTATTGATGGCATCGGATTGTCCGTTGTCTTTTTCTGATTTCCAAATAATTTTATCGGAATATTTTTTGAGAATTTCAATTGTTCCGTCGGTTGATCCGCCGTCCATGACAATATATTCAAGATCCGGATAATTTTGAGAAAGAACGCTTTTGATTGTGCGTTCTATGAACTGTGCCTGATTGAAAGATGGAGTAATGATGGAAATTTTCATTATGCTTTATTTTTCAAAAACCAATCATAGGTTATTTTTAGTCCTTTTTCTAGGCTTGTTTTATGCTGCCAGCCAAGTGAATGCAGGCGAGAAACATCAAGAAGCTTGCGCGGAGTTCCATCCGGTTTAGTTTTGTCTTTGATAATCTGCCCTTCAAAACCGACTGTTTTTTTGATCAAGTCGGCCAGGTCTATAATTTTAATGTCTTCGCCAGTGCCAATGTTGACGATTTCACTGCCTTCATAAACATTCATGAGATGAACGCAGGCGTCAGCCAAATCATCGACATACAAAAACTCTCGCATCGGCGAACCGGTGCCCCACATGACAACTTCATTTTTATTTTCAATTTTAGCGTCATGAAATTTTCGAAGAAGTGCCGGGAGTACATGAGAAGATTCCAAGTCAAAATTATCATTCGGACCATAAAGATTTGTCGGCATGACAGCAATGAACTTGGTGCCATATTGTTTATTGTATGCTTGGCACATCTTGATGCCGGCAATTTTAGCCATTGCATAAGCGTCATTGGTTTTTTCGAGCGGGCCGGTCATTAGATAGTCTTCTTTGATCGGTTGCGCGCAATCTCTTGGATAGATGCAAGAACTTCCCAAAAACAAAAGTTTTTTTGCTCCGTTTTTATAAGCATTATGAATTATATTATTTTGGATTTGCAGATTTTGGAAAATAAAATCAGCGGGGAATTCATCATTAACTTTAATTCCTCCAACTTTGGCGGCTGCCAAAAAAACATACTCCGGTTTTTCTTTTTCAAAAAAATCCGCGGTCGCTTTTTGATCCATCAAATTCAATTCTTCAAATGTCCGAAAAATTAGATTAGTGTAGCCAAGTTCTTGAAGCTTTCTTGTTATTGCGCTCCCAACGAGACCCTTGTGTCCGGCGACGTAAATTTTTGCATCTTTATTCATAACTTTAGATTTCATAAACGTTATAAATTTGCACCCTCAGTTTTCATATCTTCTTCCAACATTATTTTCACGAGTTGTTTGAAAGTTGTTTTTGGTTTCCATCCAAGTTTTTTCTTAGCTTTTAATGGGTCACCTAAAAGCAAATCCACTTCAGCTGGACGGAAATAGCGCGGATCAATTTTGATAATTATTTTTTTAGTTTTTTTGTCGATCCCAACTTCTTTAAGTCCTTTGCCCTTCCACTGCAAATCTATTTTAAGTAGTTTGGCGCATTCCTCTATGAATTCGCGCACGCTATGTGTTTCTCCGGTTGCCAAAACAAAATCATCCGGCTGCTTTTGTTGTAGCATCATCCACATACCTTCAACATAATCTTTAGCATAACCCCAATCGCGTTTGGCATCCAAATTTCCCAAATACAAGCAATCCATTTTTCCTGAAACTATTTGAGCTAAACCCTTGGTTATTTTTTTAGTCACGAAAGTCTCTCCCCGGCGAGGTGATTCATGATTAAAAAGAATGCCGTTGCAAGCAAACATGCTATAGCTTTCTCGGTAATTTTTAGTTATCCAAAAAGCATAAAGTTTGGCGCAGGCATAGGGCGAGCGAGGGTAGAAAGGCGTTGTTTCTTTTTGTGGAATCTCCTGAACTTTGCCATAAAGCTCGCTGCTGGACGCTTGATAGAATTTCGTTTTAATTTTTGCATCCCTGATAGCATCCAAAACGCGAAGTGTTCCGATGCCATCAACGTCGGCGGTATATTCCGGAGTGTCGAAGCTGACTCTGACGTGGCTTTGTGCGCCGAGATTGTATATTTCATCCGGTTTTATTTCTTGCAAAAGTCGAGAAATGTTGCTGCTATCAGAAAGATCTCCATGATGCAGAAAAAATCTTATCCCATTGGTATGGGGATCAGTATATAAGTGGTCTATTCTTCCCGTGTTAAAGGAACTTGAGCGTCTGATAATTCCATGAACTTCATACCCTTTTTCAAGGAGAAGTTCTGCTAGATATGATCCATCTTGTCCGGTAATTCCGGTGATGAGAGCTTTTTTCTTTTTCATTTACCCCGTTAAATAAGATTTGATTCTACTTCATCTTCAAGTAGCATCAACTTATTATATTTTAGATTTAATCTTAGTTATTTTATTCACCATTTTATACTCAAATCTTAATTCTAAATTTTCAATAAAATTTAGAATTATTTAGCTGGGTGAATTTTAAATTAAAAAAATTATTGTTTTTTATCTATTTCATTTAATGCTTCTTTTCTGGTAACTTCCGACAGACCTTGTTCAAGTTTTTCAATTGCTGAGAGCAATTTGAAAATTATTAAAAAAATCAACAAAAAACCGGTCAGAATTACTGCATTAATATTGCCCGCTATGCCGATTGCTTTGGCTAGTATATTTGTAAATTCTGGGAAAATAGCAATGAGCGCCATGCCGCCCCAAACGATAACTCTGACGGAAACTTTCAAGAATGTTTGTCCTGTCTCGCCCTTAATATAGCTGGCGATGCCTTTGTATATCATTATGGCGGAAATTATTGAGATAGCGATTTGATAGACGTGAATAGTCATATACTTTTAATTTAAAATTTAAAATTTAAAATTTGAAATGAAATATAAATGCTTTAATTTTAAAATTTAATTCTCCTGATTTTCAATTGTTTGTGCGATTTTTGAGAAAATCAATGTCAATTCTTGCGCTTCTTTTAAATAAACTTTGCATTTTTCACTGCTGTCAGGCAGAGCTTTTAAAATTAATTGTAGCCAGTATTTAGTTTCTTTTGCTTCTTTTTTGCAGATATATATCTTGTTTTTGAAATCCTTTTTTGAACTTGCTCCATTAGCTTCGCAATAATTGGCTCCAATGCTTGTTGCTGAGCGGACCAGTTGGCTTATAAGCGGACTTGTAATCGTGTCTCTTTTTATTCTTGAAACAAAAATTATTATATCTTCACTAAATTTTAAGGTTCTTTCTTCCAAATCGTATTGTTTTTTGTTTTCGTTCATTTCTAAATTTGATATTGATTTAAAATTCTAAATTTAAAATTTAAAATTATCTCAGTGTATTAATTTAAAAACCATTTTATACAATGTCTTGATGCCGTTCATTAAGCCTTGCTTGTGAATTTTTCCCATTGAATATGTTGTGTAGCGTACGGCGATGGGCACTTCGACAAACTTCAATTTATAATTATAGATTTCCCTGATAACTTCGCTTTCGTATTCATAGCGGTCGCCTTTGGTATTGATAAGTTTAGCGGCATGTTTGGAATAGGCCCTGAAGCCGGATTGGCTGTCTGTAACCCAAAGGCCAAAAAGAATCCAGGTGAAAAAATTTCCGACATGATTGGCGATAATTTTGGGCCATGGCATGCCCTGAGTGTCTTTAAGGCGTGTTCCTAAAACGACGTCGCAGTCGTTTTTCAAGATCGGTTCTATGAGATTTTTGATATCCTGCGGATCATGCTGTCCGTCTCCATCCATTGTAACAATAATGTCGGCTCCCAGCAATTTGGCGGCTTCAATGCCGGTTTTGGTCGCTGCGCCTTTGCCGCGGTTGATCTTATGGCGGAGCGCCTTCACGTCGGCAATTTCCTTGGCTTTTTCAAAAGTGTTGTCGTGGCTGCCATCATCGATGATGATTATGTTTTTATAGCCGGCAGATTGAATTTCTTGGATGACATCCTGAATAACATCAGCCTCATTAAAAGCCGGAATGGCGATAAAAATTTTCTTTTCCGCTTGATTTTCCATACATCTAACTATAGCGAAATACGGCAAAAAATCAACCTTGAGTTCTTAATTATAACTCCCGTGGTTTTGTGGTATAATATCAATGTGGGTTATGGTAAAAAATTAATCGGAATTAATATGAATAAAAAAACAAAGAACATAGGCATATTATTTTTAATTTTTTCTTTTGTCTTTTTGCCAATTTCGCCAAAAGGAATTTTGTTTCAATTAACTCATGCTGAAGATGAAAATAGTGGGTATTGCGACAATAATAATTCAGAATATTGTAATGGTGACTACATTGTTATCGACAAGGATACAACATGGGAAGGAAACATAGCATATCCCGACAAGACAATTGTTGTTGTGGATTGGAATGTGCTAACAATAGAAAAGGGCTCGAATATTGAAATTAAAGAATTAATTATAGCTGAATATGCAAGACTTGTTGCAGTGGGAACTAAAGAAGAAAATATCCATTTTACAAAATCTAAATTTGATGCGTCAAAACTTACAGATAAACAAAAGCAATATGATCCAAAATGTTTTATGGAAGCATGGGGGACAATTAATTTTGAAAGCTGGGTTGGATGGGATGATCAAGAACCATCAATATTGAAATATGTTGAAATTGATAGCATGGGAACAGATTTGAATTTTGATGAAAGTAATTGTCCCCAAGGTGGTGAAGCTTTTTTAGAAAAGTACAATCCATCTATTTTTAATACAGCCTATGCACAAACAAGGTTGCTGCAAAGTCCTGCTATAAAATATTCTTACGGGAGCTTAAAGATTGAAAATGTGACTTTTAAAAACAATGCTTATGCTGATATTGAGATTAATGTAACAAAAGATTTCAGTGATGATAGATGGGAATATTACGATTATTTGCGAGTTGAAAATTCCAATTTTGAAAATAATTCTCAAGGCATCGCAGTTATCTCATCTTTTGGATATGATGATGTTAGCAATGCTTCTCGTATACAACTTAAAAATAATTGGTATGGAGATGCTAGTGGTCCGGAAGCAAAAGAAAATCCCGAAGGAAAAGGAGAAAAAATTGTTGGAGATTATACTTTGGACGGCTGGAGCACGACAAAGTTTGAAGACGTATGCACTGATTGTGCCTCGAATGTGATGTTTTTGCCGGGAATTAAAGCGAGCAAATTATATAAAAATGGAATGCTCGGAACTGAAGATCAGCTTTGGCCACCAAATTACGGCGGTAATGACGTTGAAGATTTGATTCTTAATGAAAATGGAGAAAGCGTTAATGAAGTTTACACAAAAGAGGTTATTGAAGAAGTTGGAGTTCCAGTAGTTGGAGGAAACATATACAAAACATTTGTTAATGATTTGGATGACTGGAAAAATAGTGGTGTGATTAATGATTATAATATTTTTGCTTATGATTGGAGACAAAATGTTGAAGATATCGCGGAAAATGGAACGCCATATTCAAATGAAATAAAATCAGCTATTACAATACTGAATTCTCTGTCGGAATCTTCTAAGAGTAAAAAAGTTACAATAATTGCGCATTCCAATGGAGGTCTTTTAGCAAAAGCAATTATGCTGGAATTGGAAAACCGAGGTTTGTCAGACAAGGTTGGCAAGATTGTTTTTGTCGGAACCCCGCAAATGGGAACACCAATATCAATACTCTCGATGCTTTATGGATATGACGAATCTGCATTATTTGGAACTCTTATTTCTCGATCAGAAGCGCGAAATTTTGCCGAAAATATGCCAGGAGCCTATGGACTTTTGCCAACAAAAGAATATTTTAATCGCATGGAAGACTCTTTGATTTCCTTTTTATCTTCACAAACTAGGTATAAAAATTTTATTGATGCATACGGCGAAAAAATAGATGGTTTTGATGAA
>CAZFCX010000004.1:0-26932 GCA_964517825.1 uncultured Bdellovibrionales bacterium | reverse complement strand
AGATATTTAAACTTTAGCAGCCCCTCTTCCGCCTCTATTGATTATTCTATTTTTAAAAATAGCTTGCTTATTGGAACCTGCCAGGACGCTTTAAGGATGGCTGTAGATAATTTGTCGTTAGAAAAAGTTGAACCTGAAATACAGCCTCTAGAAACTTCTTTGTCTCAATAGTCTCCTCGGGATTTTTATCTGTTTCTTGGTTTTTGTGAATAAGTTGTTAATAACTTTGTTTTTTGGACAGTTTTTGAAAAATAAATTACTTTTTCTTTTGGCACGTTTTTTGATTTTCAAAATAGCCTTCCTTAAACCAAAGCGGTTTTCTGCTTTTTTGTTTATTTAGCGGCCTTTTTTATGCCATATCATTGACCTAATGTAAAATTTTTGCTATAATTGAGATACAAGTGTTCTTTCTCAACTTAATTCTTCTTCTTGGAACGGTGGAAGCGTTCCAATCACAATTTCCCCCTATTTGTGATTGGAACGCTTCTCACTGTTCAAGTGTTTCTTGATCAAAGTATCGAGAAGCCGCCCTGATTCTAACCAGGGACCCTAAAACAAAAACAAAAAAACCTTTTTTTAAAATAAAAATAAAAATAAAAAAAGTAGTACCTTATAAACCAATCAAAGGCTATCACGCCAGAGAACGGTAGAAGCAAAAATATCTAAATAAAAAGTTAGAATAGATATTAATCCGTGTATGTATACAAAATACACTTCGAACTAAAATAATAAAGCCTTCACCCGGGCTAAATTGTTTCAGCGTAGAGTGTTGATACATACATAACACTCGGCGCTGTACGCCACTTATATTATTATATCGGGCGCCTTACAGCGCCGGGTTTCCATACTTTAAGAGAAATGTTAGTGTGAAATCCGGTTTTACTTTAACCTTTCTTTTAAACAATATACCCTGGCAAAGGGTTTTTATTGTTCTTGTGATAGCACGGGTATAGTAAAATTTTTGTATATTCATAAATAAATTATCTTTTGTGGGAATTATGCCTATTTTTAAAAAGCAACAGTCGCTTTCCTTGGGCAAACGCGGAGAAAAAGCAGCCCTGAATTATCTTAAAAAACAGAATTATAAAATATTAGCCACAAATTTTTTCAATCCGGTCGGGCGCCGCTTGGGAGAAATAGACATTGTCGCTAAAGACGGTAGGGATTGGGTTTTTGTTGAAGTTAAAACCAGAAAAAATAATTCTGGCAAGTTGATCCTGCCGGAAGAAAGTATTAATCGCTTAAAACTGCGGAAGCTCAATAAAATAGCTGGTTTTTATTTATCTAAAAATAAATTAGTTAATGCTCCCTATCGTTTTGATGCTATTACAGTGCTGGCCGATCCAGAAAAAAACCAGGCTAGCCTACGTCATATTAAAAATATTTTTCTTTAAATTGTGGACTTCTTGTGTTTTATTTGTTATATTTACTAAGAAAGTATTTAATTTTTAACAAAAATCACCGTGTGGTGAATAAATCTTATGGCAATTGATCAAAAAACACTGGCTGTATTAAAAGAAAAGCTTGTCCAAGAGCAGATAAGACTAAGAGAAGAGCTTGGGCGGATAGCTAAACCTATTAAAAATACCGATGATTTTGACACTAAATTTGATGAAATTGGAACAGGAGAAGATGAAAATGCGTCTGAAATTGAAGAATATACTGACAACTTAGCGGTAGAGACTAATTTAGAAAATCAACTTAAGGATATTGATGAAGCACTGAAAAAAATAGAAGGGGATGCTTATGGAAAATGCGAGGTTTGTGGAAATGACATTTCTATTGAACGATTAATGGCCTATCCTTCAGCTAAAAAATGCACAAGCTGTTAAATTAATATGCCTCTTTGGTTAAAAAATGTTTTAAATAAGCCCTTTGTTTATATTTCTGTTTTTGGTTGCCTATTTATTGTGCTTATTGATCAATTTTTCAAATATAAAATCCGCCACTTTGGCGGATTTTATTTGTGCAATAGTGGCATCTCTTTCGGAATAGGCCTGCCTAATTCCGTTTTTTGGCTTATATTTAGTGTTTTTTTGCTTTTTTTGATGATTTATTTTGCTTTTCTACACAACCAGCCAGTTTTTTCACTGAATTTCCTGTTTTTTGGCATGGGTTTACTTATGGGTGGCGCCTCATCTAATCTTTTTGATCGTTTCTTTTTTGGTTGTGTCCTGGATTATATTTTCATTTTTAAAAAGTTTTTTCCTGTTTTTAATGTTGCCGATATTAGTATTTCGTGTGGCGCACTCCTTATCTTATTTTCTTTAATTAAAAAACCTAAAAATTGTTAATAAGGTGTGAATAAACCCCAATTTTCCCTGCATTTACTGTTGATAGCGCATTGTTTTTTGTGTGCACAAAGACAATCCCGACACATATTTTCAAAAAGTGTTTTTTTGTCCACCCAAAAATAGTGGGTAATATTAATTTTATTCACAACCAAAAATTGGACTATTCCTTTCTTTTTAGGATTTTTTACGTTCTATTAACAATTTTTAATGATTCTAATAATAATAAATTTTATTAAATTTAAATACTTATAATTAAACTAGTATAAATCCGTAAAATGTGGTATTATTTATATATAACATTAATGTTTTTATTTTATGAAAACAAAAGATTTTGTTTTAAGTATATTATTTATTATTAGTATATTAATAATTTATAGCCTTTTTCCTGCCTCTGGTGTTTTTCAGCAAATTATAGTAATGCTTGTTTTTTTTGGAATAATTCCAATATTATTTAATAAGATTATTTTAAAAAACAGTTTAAATGTTTTTAAAATTCAAACAGGAAACTGGAAACAAGGAATAATTTGGGGTGGAATAAGTTTTTTTATTAGTGTTGCTTTATTTTTCTTAAGTCTTTATTTTATTGATTTTTTTAGGAAACGGGGAGTACCAGAAACAATACTTTTTGATTTTAAAAAATTTGTTTTTTATGAGGTAATTTTAGTCTTGCCTGTAATTTTTATATATGACTTATTTTTTAGGGGGTTTGTAATTTCAATTTCAGAAATAAAATTAAAATATTGGTCGGTAGTTTTACAGGCCGTATTATTTATTGGGCTTGTTTTTGGATCAGGCTCGTTTTCCCCGGCAATAATTCCATTTTTAATAAATGCCCCACTAGCTGGATGGGTGGCGTATAAAAGTGAATCAATTTTGTATGCAACAATTTTCCAATTTCTTTCGCTGGTTGTTTTAGATGCGGGTTTTATTTTTTTGATAAAATAATTTTTTTAATAATATGTTAAAAAACAACAAAAACAATAAAAGTAAAAAAATATTAGCCCTAATAAGCTTGTTTGGTTTAATTATTTTGCAAACCATTCCGCTAAAGGCGCAAGCAGCAACTGCTGCTAGTTCACTTAGTTTTGCTAACAGCGTTGATCTTCCTACTGAAGATGAAGTTGATGACCAGATAGGCGTTGTCAATAAAAAAAGGAGTGGGCCCCTTGTTGAGCTTTATTTTTCATCAGACGATAATTTTAATCCGGGATCAGATGTGACCGCCACCACTGTGACTAGTGATTTTCAAACAAACACAGATGATCTTTATTTTACCTGGTATTTAAAAAAAGACGGGTGTGATTTGACGAAAAACTGGTATGTTACTAGTGGGGATGATCAACCCAAAAAATCAAAAAGCAGCTGTGATTTAGATGGAGATGAATTAGTAACTCCCAATGACTGGAAAATAGCCGCCACCAGAGCAGTTATTAAAAGAGAGGCCGGGAAATCCAACTCATCAAATAGTGGTATTAAGGCAAATCCATCAGTTACAAATGATACTGATGGGTGGATTAAAAATTTTAAAAGAGACGGAAATGGAGACTTGGAAGAAGAAAATGACGAGTCAGCGCCTAATTGTTATTTGCAGAACAGTGAAAGTGGTCTTACTTATGAATTAAGAAAAACAGAGGTGTCTTTTGAGTCATGTCCCTCGGGATATACACCAGCTTGTGTAAAAGCTGGCACGGCAAGTTGTGACGTCCTTAACCCCGAGTATCCTACAGAGGACGAAGATTGTCCGCCACACATTGAAGAGTCTGATCCGGCTTATGACCCAGATCTTTGCGAGGATCCAATAGAAAAAACAATTTCAGCCAGTGCAGACGTCTGTGCTGTAGATAAAATTGGAGCGTCTGGCGATGTTTTCAAATGCGACGTTAACGAGGAAGACCTAGAACACTATAGGGCAACACTATCCTGTGAAGATGAAACCTCTATACCCATTTGTATTCAAGAGGGCACAACTAAAAATGTTTATGATGCAACCGACAGTAGTCTTTTAGGTACGATTTTTCCACAACTTGGCACAAACAGTGAAAACGAAAGCGCAGGAATATGTGAAATTTTATTTGAGACCAATAACGGGACGGGATTTGATGAAGCTCCGCCAAATTTTACCCCCAATCTTAGCACTGAATGGAGTGCTGCAAATGAAACTAATCGAAAAAGTTGCAGCTATTTAACCGATGCGTTGATTAATGGAATAAAAGAAGATCAAACAATAACAAGTGGAGGGCAAACAGTTACAATACCACAAATGATAACACGCGTGGAAGGAAACTCTGAGCTTGAACCGGAATGTTCCTTCACAAAGGGGGCTAATTTGTGCAAACATCTGTTTCCTTATTTTCCGGAAAAAAATATAAACACCAGTAAAGTTTCAGTTGATTTGTCTAATGATGATATAACTGGCGACGGAGATTTTACTGATAATGAGAAAAAGTTTTGGGGAGCTGATACTGTTGACAGCGGAGGAGAAATAACAGATAGAGATGAAACGCTCATTACAGGAAAAGGACTGGACGAATTTACCTGGCTATATGCAGACGGTGATGAGGTTGGAGTAGCTGTCGAAGGAGAATCTTTTTTAGGTACAGCACACAGCGATTCTTCATATAAGAGAATGTGGGCTTTTTCTAACGGAACCTGCGATGCTATGGAGGAAAAAGACTCAGACACGGAAGACGCTGAGGACGGAAAAAATATCAGAGGATTTTATACAGAAGACGATATAAACATTTTGACCGCTGATTTTGACCTAGACCGATGTCTGGAGGAAAACTTACTGGATCCAACCGAAAATAGCGATGGAATCGGGGAAATGACGGTTAATTTGACAGCAACCCCTGGAGCTCCCATTAATGCCACAAGCGGAGGAGACACGCTTAAGGTAGTGGCTGGAGCGCAAAATGTGGACAATTTAGGTAGTGTTTATTATGACTGGACAGTGGAAAGAAGTAAGGATGGAGCAGGCTCTCCATCTGACGACACCGATTGGGAAGACATAACGGATGACCTCTGGAAAAGCTATGGCAGCCTGAAAGAAGCAGACTTAGAGGGATTAGGAAAAAATTCACTTAATATCCTGCTCAATTTGCCGGCTGATGAGGTAGATCCTGACGGCGAAGGAGCTTTTTATCTAAAAATAAAAGTTCAAACCAAAGAAGGTAGTGACTCAGCCTGGGGTTCGCTCATTGTAAAAATTCTTCAACAAAAATATGAGATTGCAGCTTATTCTGTCATAGCCGGAGAGGATGGCAAGTTAACTTTAGATAGCAATGAAATTTGTACGGATGCAGCAACCGAAGGTGTCTGCCAGGTTTCTGAAAATAAGATTATTGGTCTTCGTATTCCTGATAGTGAAGGCGATCTGAGCGGTGTTTCCTGGACAGTTAATGGTGTTTCCATGGCCTGCCCTAGCAGCGCGTCTTCTGAATGCTCAGATGGCAATTTATTAATTTTTCCTGCACTTGGCAATGTTGATGAGGTTATTGTTGTTACCGCTTCCGGAGTAACCAGTGCGGGAACTACCAGTATCACCCGCTATTTCATAATAACAGAACCCCAATTAAAAATAGTAACGACAAACACTAACAATGTTTGGCCAAAACTAATGGGATTTTTTAAAGATCTGGACGGCAACAAAACTGCTGATTATAGCAAGCTAACAATGGAAACAAATACTGGCAACACCGTTACTCTTCAGGCAGACACCTCGGCAAGTTGGGGTTATTTTGGGCAAAGCTTTACATGGACAGTGGATGGTTCAGTGATGGATACGATTGAAAACAATATTTCCTTTGTTGCTGATAAAGAAACCGGGGATATTTATAGCGTGGCAGTGGTATTAAAGGAAGATTATACAGATGAAAACGTTAAAAAAATAAACTATTTGCGCAAAGCTCTGGCAACCTATTGGGGTGTTGATTCCAGCGACTATAGTGACAATGCTATTGGGGCCAGTGTTGATATTGAAGTTGTAGACAATACCTACCAAACAGCACTTAATTCAAAAAAGTCAGGAGTTTTTGCTAGCCTAACAACCAATCTGCCGCAGCAGTTTATGTTTTTAATAAAAATATTTTCTACCAGTTTTTTAGTATTGTTTGCAACAAGCCTGATTTTTGCTTTAACTCCGGAAACTCTTTTTGAAAAAGAAAAAAGGGAAGAGACTTATTGAAACTTTTGAGAAGGTTTAATAAAAACAAAAAATGAAACCCAGTAAAACAAAAAAAATATTACTTCTAAGCATTATGGTTTGCACAATGATGTTTATTTTTTCCCATACAGCATCAGCTGCTTTTGAATACAAATTGCTAGAAGCCTTCCCTGGGTTTTTTACCAAAGGACAAGAACTAACAGACCTACCTGAAATGGTTCTAGCTATCTATAAATTCGGAATTTGGACAGCTGGCATTTGCGGACTCCTGATGATGACTGTCGGCGGAGTAATGTATATGGGCAGTGCTGGCAACAATGCTGCTGCCGAATCAGCCAAAAAAATAATTTCAGACTCACTCCTGGGTATCATCGTAGCTTTAGGAGCTTATCTGTTTTTATATGTTATAAATCCGGATCTGGTTTATATTGACATTAACTTTGTGTCTGCCGAAGTAGACACTTTTGAATTATCAGAAAAAGAACAAGCAACTGAAACTGCTGCTGCTAGTACCGCAAGCTCTATAGGCACTGGAAACGTTCCTGCTTTATATCAATGCTCGTCAGAATGGGGGAGCACCCAATATGGAAGTTGCAAAGGCAAATCAACCGTTTGTTCTTCTGGTTGTGGAGTTGTTTCAACTGCTATGGTGCTAAAATATTATGGAAAAAGTGTTAGCGCTAAGGATTTTACCCAAAAAGTAATAGACAAAGGTGGTCGCGTATGTAATGCTGGCTCATCCGCTACAGGATTAGCTGCAGCTGCCAAAGAGTATGGCTTAGAAAGCAAAGCAACCACTGCTGAAATTGCATTAACAAAGGCTGATTCTAGTAAACCAGTAGTGATATCTGTTCGTGATTGTGGAAATAACTGTCGCTTTACTAAAGGAGGTCACTTTATCGTTGTTACCTCAAAAGATGGAGATAATTTAACTATTAATGATCCCAACAATGCTAAAGGCAGTTCCGCAAAAAAACAAATTACTGTCAGCCAATTAAAAAGCGAGTGTTGTTTAGGTCAAGGTATTACATTTAATTAATGTTATTAAAGCGATACAATGCATAAATTATAAAGAAAAATCTCTTTATTGTTACATATTGCTCAATAAATAATTTTATGAAAAAAGTTTTAATAATATCATTAATTTTGCTTGGCATAACCCTGCTTTTTTTGGGGGTGTATAATGTTGCCTTTAAAAAAGGCGTTTCTAAAACAGCTGAGCCGGTAGTAAAAATATCTGAGGAAGCGAACAAGCAAACTGAAACTGTTTCTAAAAAACAGGAGAAAATAAAAAACATTTCTGGCCAAGCAATAACCGGAAAACCTTTTTTTGATAAAAAAAATGAAACCTTGAAATATTATTCAGCTGAAGACGGCACGCTTTGGTCTGCTGGAGAAAACAGCAAAAAACAAATTTCAGACACAGAATTAACAGGGCTTATTGATGTTTTTTGGTCGGAAAACGGGAAAAAGGCAATAACAAAATTTAAAAAAGACGATAAAACCTTTTTCTATTTTTATGATCACGAAAAACAAGAAGGTCTCAGACTAAAAGACGGCATAGATACTATTACTTGGGATCTGGCGGGCAATAAAGTTTTTTATAAATATTATGATCCGTCCTCGGACAAAAGAACACTTAATATTTCTAATCCAGACGGAACCGAATGGAAAAGTCTGGCTGACCTGGCAATTAAATATGTTTCCATCACACAAATTCCTACCGTGTCACTCCTTTCTTTTTGGAATGCTCCAGCGGCAGAAGAAGAAACACAGCTGCAAACTGTTGGTTTGGCTGGCGGAGAAGTGCAAACAATTTTCAAAGGCCGATATGGGGCTGACTATTTATGGTCTCCTGACGGAAAACAAGCCCTAATCAGTTCGCTGGCAAATAAAGACGGAAAAATGGTCACATTAGGACTTGTAACACTGGAAGGAAGTTACACTGAGTTGAATATTCCAACCATGGTTTCTAAGTGTGTTTGGTCTTCTGACGGAAAATTTATATACTATGCCTTGCCAGGCGGAATTCCAGACGGGGCTGTTATGCCCAATGATTATCAAACAAAAAGATTTGTTACCCAAGACACTTTCTGGAAGCTTGATATCACAACAGGCAAAAAAGAAAGAATTATTGAAGCCAGTGATATTACAGAAAAATATGATTCAAGTCAGATGCTTCTTTCGGAAAACAAAAAAATGCTTTATTTCGTAAACAGAATCGATGGAAAAATATATAGCATTGAACTGTAAGCAAAAGAAAAGCCAAAACAAAAAAATGAAATATAACAAAACCAAAAAAATATTACTAATGAGCATTATAGTTTGTGCAATTATGCTCATATTCCCACAACCGGCAGCTGCCGCTTTTAAGTATGTATTATTAGAAGCCTTCCCTGGGTTTTTTACCAAAGGACAAGAACTAACAGACCTACCTGAAATGGTTCTAGCTATCTATAAATTCGGAATTTGGACAGCTGGCATTTGCGGACTCCTGATGATGACTGTCGGCGGAGTAATGTATATGGGCAGTGCTGGCAACAATGCTGCTGCCGAATCAGCCAAAAAAATAATTTCAGACTCACTCCTGGGTATCATCGTAGCTTTAGGAGCCTATTTGTTTATATATGTCATAAACCCAGATCTGGCTAATATTACGATTAATTTTACCAAAGCCACCCTGGACTCTTCAGGCAAAACTAGTTCGTCAACAGGAGAAACAGTAACAGGAGAATCTACAACAAAGACAACAGTTTCTTGTTCGAGTGCAACAGGAAAATGCAGCAAGGTAGATGATGCGATTAGCAAAAATGCTTCTGGTGTAGATGGAAAAATATTAAAAACTCTAATCGCAGGGGGAGAAGGCTGCAATAATAATCATTCTAGTGATGGCAAGTCTTGTGGTTATGGGCAAGTGCAATATAAATATATGCGTAGTATCTGTGGGTTATCTGGCACAGACTCAGAACTTTGTACAAGAATGAAAAGCGATACACAGTTAGATATAAATTGCACGGCAAAGTTTGTAAAAACACAAACAA
Source organism: uncultured Bdellovibrionales bacterium (assembly GCA_964517825.1). Classification (GTDB taxonomy): domain Bacteria; phylum Patescibacteriota; class Minisyncoccia; order Moranbacterales; family GWC2-37-73; genus JAKLIP01. The sequence continues at coordinate 17,435 of CAZFCX010000004.1, read as the reverse complement.
TACCCTGCGCTAAAAAAGTTTTTGGCAACACAGAGGCATCAAGCGTAGGATCATGCTATAATGCAGGATATACAGGGAAATGCGGAACAAGTAATTATTGTCAAAGAACTCAAAATTATTACAATAGTTGTACCTAAATAAAAATTATGCAAAAAAAGACTTCAATTTTTCTGTTAATATTACTAATAGCCTTTATCTTTTTTTATGACATTGCTATGGCCGATGTTTTTACGGTCAATTTTAAGTATGACTTTAATGCAAAAAAACTATATTTTAGCGATTATAACAAGAAAGTAATACTAGATAATCAAAAAACTCTTTCCCTTTTTGAAATAAATGAAGAAGAAAACAAACCAGAAGGTGACTACGTGATCAAGGCGTTTGATCCAAATGAAGACGAGCTTTTTAGTGAGGAAATTCGACCAACAGAAGAATTTTTTCATGTTGATATTCCATACATGGCAACAGCTCAACATCTTGCAATTTACACAAAAAAAGATGGAAATAAAATTTTAGATGCAGACTTATCTCAATTTATAAGTTGCAACAATAATGGCATTTGTGAATACGAAAAAAAAGAAAATGGGCTAAACTGCCTTGGTGATTGTGCTAATAGCGACCCGCTTTATAGCAAGGAAACCAAAAACAAACTAAAAGAAAATAATGGTGAAATAAAAGACCCCGTTTCTGGAGAAATATTGCTTTACAATTCCAACTTTTCTTCGAAAGAAGCAGTGAACGCAAAAGATCAAGGAAAAATTTCTTTGTGGCTTTTAATATTGGCGGCTGTTGCTCTTGCTGGTTCAATTGGCTACCTTATTTATAAAAAATTTATTAACAAAAAATAAAAGTTTGTGTTAGTGGCAGAGCTTGTTTATTTTGAGGATTGTTTTACAAAAAATACAAAAGAAACGATAGCAATACAGACCCAAAAAACAAAAGCAAAGTCGTTTTTCCAAAAGGGTGTGTCGATAAGTCCGTGCAGGACAATATAAACAAAAAACATAAAAACAGGCGCAACTAAAAGGGCGTCTTTTTTATTTTTTAAAATACTCCAGATGTTTTTAAAAACAAAACACAGTAAAAGCAGAAAGCCCATAAGACCCAGCAAGCCTGACTGAAGCCAAAAGGCAAGGAAAATATTGTGCGGCTCCGGCACCGCCCACTCCAAATAAGGGGGAAAATATTTTTGAAATTCCAAATATTTGCTTTGAAAATTTCCAGGGCCAATTCCCAGTAGCGGATTTTCTTTGAGCATCAAAAGTGATGATTTCCAAATAGTCAGGCGTGAAACCCAGGAAGAACGTTCAGAAAAAATTCCCGAAAACTTTTCAGTATTTGTTTGAAAAATAAGTGCAGAAAAGACAATTGCAAAAACGATTGCTGCAAAAACAGTTTTTTTATTGTAAAGAGTGAATATCGCAGTAATTAAAATAGACATAAAAACAGCCAGCCAAGCGCCGTAAGAATAGGTTAGAAAAAGAGCGGCCAGCAAACAAATTAAGGAAAAAAGATGGAACCAAAACCACCACGTCTTTTTTTGCAAGGCATACTTTATCAAAAAATAAATCCCGAAAAAAACTCCAGGAGCTAAAAACATAGCTAGGTAATTGGGCGAAGAATAAAAAGCCTGCAGGCGATTGTCGTAAGTTACTATTCCCAAAAGCTTATAAACAATAGCTATAAAACCGACCAAAACAGCGGAAAAATACAGACTGGCATATATTTTTTCCAAAAAATTTTCTTTCTGCAGGACAGAATAAAGCGCGTAAGAAAAGAGCAAAGGAATCACAAACCAACTTTTAAGAATGCCAAAACCTGTCATATAAGAGTTGTTAAAGAACAATGACAATAATAATCCAAGCAAAATAAGTACGAGGCTGATTAATAAAGTCTTCGGCAAGAGAAAAATATTTTCCCATAAATTTTTTCTGTTTTTTATCCCCCAAGCAACAATAGTCAAGACAGCTAATAATTCTAAGACATTTGTTGGAAGGCCGAAAAACTTAAGCCGAATCAAATAAAGAGGCAAACAAAAAATAGTCAGCAAAAACAAACTATTCAGAGAGATTATTTTTTTCATAAGAATATAAGGCAGAGCCTAATGCCGTTAAAATAAGGAGCAAAGGTAGCACGTGGACTGAATAGAGAGGATTCTCCACCAAAGAATGAATGGAAAAAATAGCGAGACTGGCAACTCCAGCCACAAAAAACTGGTTTTTTTTGGCCGCTTGCCAGAAATTTTTAAAAACCAAAAATAAAAACGCAATGAAAACCAGAGCAGCCGGAATTCCAAGTTCGGCGGCAATGTCTAAATATAAATTATGCGCGTAAATCGGTTCACGATAATTTGCATCGGGTTTTATGGATAAAGAATACATGCCAATTCCAACGCCCAGTGGATGAGCAGTGATTACTGAAGCTGCTTGTCTCCAATTTAGAAGTCTTCCTTGATTGGAGCCTTCCTGTGTGTCGAAACTTGAAACAAATCGGCCCGTAACCGGTCCATGCGGCATTGTTATTAAAAGAAAGATAAAAATTATTATGCCAAAAAGCAGTTTCTTAGCGGCATTTCTGGAAACTATTGGCAAGACTATGAAAGTGGACGCGATAAGGGCAACATAGCTACCGCGGGTAAAAGTCACAATATCAGCAAGGATGATTAAAAGTGAAAAAATAAAGAACAGTTTCTTGTGATTTTTCGATGTTGCCCACAAGGCGATGGACCAGGGAATAAGCATACCAAGATAGTAGGCTAGCATGTGCGGATCCGGAAAATTGGCCACTGCGCGCATATAGGTGGCTCCTTCACTGTTAACCAGCCAGCTAGGATAAGTTAAAACTGCCTGGGAAAAAGAATTGCCCAGAAAGAAAGGAGCAATATAAGAAGCCAAGAAATTATAGACAGAATCGATGCCGAAAATAAACTGCAAAGAAAACTGAATAATAGCCAGGAGAGAAAGCGCTGCTGCGCCAGCTACCAAAGCCATGATTGCTGGGCGCCAATTTTTTGGCTTGATGAAAAAATAGAGAGCCAAAAAGAAAAGAGGAGCAAAAGAAAAAATAAAAAAAAGTTTTCTTAGCGACCATGAAAAATTATCAGAAAAAAGCAGAGAAAAAGCAGCCAGAAAAAGAAAAATCAAAAAACAGTAAACCGGCTTATTTTTAAGATAAGGAAAAATATTTTTTTTTGCAACAAAAGGCAGGCAAAATACAAAAAAAAGCGGAATAATGATTCTGATTATTGCCAGATCAATATCATTAGCTGGATTCAGAGCAAATTGAAATGGCAGAAAAAAAGAAATAAAGTAAAAAATACCGGCAAGCATAGATAGTTATAGTTTTTTAAAAAGTAAAAAAACAGACCTTAGTGTTTTAATGAAAAGAGAAAGAACTGTTCCAAAGTGCTTTTTGAAATAATAATCCTGAGATTGATAATAAAACTCTTTCTGTTTTTTTGTGTTGAGAACACTTTTCCCTCCAAAATGCAAAACTTTAACAGACGGCAAGATCGCAATTTTTTTTCCGATTGACCGCAGGCGCTTGCATAAATCAATATCTTCAAAGTAGAGAAAAAATTTTTCATCAAAACCACCGCATTCCAAAAAAGTCTTTTTCCTAACAGCAAAAGCTCCGCCGCTAACCCAATCAGCCTCGCTGGGCACAACTTGTTTTTGAAAAAAAGCATCTTGCTTATCGCCAAGATTATTCAGCAACGTCCGCCAAGGAGTTATTTCTTGGCCGGCACTCCATGGCTGAATTGTTCCGGAGTTCGTAATTAAAAGAGGCGCTGTAATAGCAATGGCGGGATTGTTCAATGGTTCAATAACAGCAGCTAAATCTGAAGTTAGTATTTTTGTATCCGGGTTAAGAAAAAAAAGAACATCTCCTATGCTGGCCTGGACCGCCAGATTGCAGGCTCGGCCAAAGCCGATGTTTTTTCCATTTTCAATGATTTTTAAGCCGGGGTTTTTGGAAAAATCAGACAGCAGTTCTTTGTCATTATTGACTATTATTATTTCATGAGAAAGGCTGGGCGCATGTTCGAAAAGCGAATCAAGACATTGCTGCAAAAAATCCCGGCTTCGATAGTTTACGAGAATAAAAGAAATTTTCATAAATCAAAATTGTATTTTTTTAAAATCACGATAAGCTTTACGGACAAGGCGGGCACTTTCTTTTTTTGCAAAAGCAATATCCAGTCTGTTTTTTATTTTTCTTATCTGCAAATAGGGCATTATCCATAATTTTTGCAACCAGGAAGAATGCAGGCGAAAAAACAAAAGTCCGGAAAGAACCAGCCAATATAACTTGGAATTGTTTTTGTTTTCGCTTTGTTCCATGTGCTGTAAGCGTGCCTCTGGAATGACGCAAAGATCAAAACCAGCCCTTTTAGCACGTACAGAAAAATCAGCATCTTCATAGTAGAGAAAAAATCTCTCATCAAAGAGGCCTATCTTTTTAAAAACCTCTTTTTTAACCAACATGGAACAGCCAGTCACGTATTCTGTCGCATAGGGCGAAGCCGAAAGTATTTTGTATGAATGGCAGGCCTTCATTCGCAGCCAGTTTATTTTTCCTCCGGCAAACCAAATTTCATTATTAGCCGAAAGAACCAAGGGAGTAGCAACACCGATATTCGGATTCCTTTTCATTGTCTGAACAAGAAGAGACAAAGTCGTTTTTTCTACGGTAGCATCATTGTTGAGAAAAAACACATAGTCGGCAAATTTCTCAAGAGCAAAACGCAGCCCGACATTTACACCCTTGGCAAAGCCGAAATTGGCAAAGTTTTTTATAAAATGAGCGCGAGAAAAAAAACTCTTTGCCTGCTCAAAAGATCCATCCTGTGAGTTGTTGTCAACAACAACAACTTCGAATTCCGGATAATCAGATTGATACAATGATGCCAAGCACCTGTTCAAAGTGTCTTTGCCGTTAAAATTAAGAACAATGACAAAAACTAAAGGTTGTTTAGTATAATTATTCATATCAAAATTTAAACACAAAAATTTAATCGATAGGCAGGGGCAGAAAGATTATTTGGCCAAGAAAATTCCGGACAATTCCCTGATTGTTATCGTGCGTGTGAGCCAGAGGAACAGCAAATAAACCAGGGAGCTCAGCAATACGGACGTGAAAAAACCCCAATCACTGAAAACATACAGAAAAACTGCCATAGCCGCGCCCGAGAGCAAAATGCGTGCCAGCGGGCGAAAAGACGGAGCATAATTTATATATTTTACAGTTAAAATAAAACCGGTTGCCGCAACAAAAAATTCCGTAAAAGCCGAAACAATTGCTGATCCGGTATAGGAAAAAATAGGTATAAAAATTATATTGGCGACAACATTGAAGATTGCGCAAGCCACCAGAGCCCAAAGCAATTTTTTCTGATGATTGCCGGCAATCAAGATGCTGTTGAAAAAATTACCAAAAAAAATGAAAGCCAAAGCAAAAACAAGAATGCGTAAAATATTGGCTGACTGGGCAAAGGCTGCTCCGCCGATAAGATGAATGATTCCCTCAGAAAGAAAAAGCGTTCCAATTATTATGGGCACAATCAAAATTAGAAAGACTTTGGCTGTTTCATTGGCAACATGGGAAAATTGCTGTTTGTCGGAAAAAATATGCCTGGAAAAAATAGGAAAAACAAGGCCGATTATCATAGCCGGAAAAAATGAAACATTTTCAATAACTTTATAAGCGGCATTGTATATGCCGACTTCTGCGCTTGTTTTTAACACGGAAAGAAGAATCGTGTCTATCTTAAAATAGACAAAGATCACAATAGCGGAAAAGCCCAAAGGCAGAGCTTCTTTAACAAAGCTTTTCCAATAAACATAATCAAATTGCAAGCTTATTCTGGCATATTTTCTCAAGAAGAAAAGGACAGCAGAGAAATTGAATATCATAGCGGCCAGCACGGAAAGTATTATAGCAATAAATCCCCAATCCTTTTTGACGGCCAAAATTATTATCGCTACCTGCAGAACTTTGCCCAAAACTTCCGCCAAAGCCACCCGGTCCATGGCCAAGTTTTTTTGAAAAACACCATTGAGTACATTGTAGGTGGAAGAGAAGACAAAAGAAGCGGCGGCAATCAATATGCCCAATTTGACATCATGCGAATAAGGCAGGAAAAAAACCAAGATTGGGGTCAGAATAAAAACAATCAATGAAGAGGCTAGTCTTAGGGTAAAAGCGTTGTTGAGAATTTTTTTCTCGTCTGCATTTGGGCGGGAAATTTCTCTGGCTGTTATTGAATATAATCCTAAGTCAGCGAAGGATCCAAAAAAAGAAAAGAAAGCCAAGACGGTTGAATAATCACCAAAACCATTCGTGCCTAAATAGCGGGTAATAAAACCGATTCCGACCAAAGCTAAAACGGTCGAAAGAATTTTTGCCACTGAATTAAAAAGCACATTATACGCAATTTTACGCGCGATAGCCATTGTTCCCTACTAATTACTAATTAATTCGAATATGCTAATATGCAAAAACAAGCTTTAAAAAATCAACAGCCAATGGTCAATTTTTAAAATTCTAAAAATTGGTTATCGTACCCCCGAGTAATTTTATAGCCCGCTTTTTAAACCAAGTCAGATGGCTTGACCACAATTTTTCGATCTTCTCCTTCACCCATGCTTTCAGTGGAAACTTCAGGGTTTTTGGAAAGTTCAAGATGGACTATCCGGCGCTCATAGGTCGACATAGGCTTCATAAAAACAGCGCGTTTCTGGGACAGAGCTTCCTCAGCGGCACTGCGAGCCTGTTCAATGATAGATTGGTTTTTTTGCTGGCGATAGGAATTTACGTCCAAAGTAAAACGGATTTTTTCCGGCAGGCTTTTTCTAACCATCAGGCGAGCCAAATGCTGGATAGCCTGGAGGTTGGCGCCATATTGCCCGATAAGAAAATTGGAATCATTTTCTGTTGTTATATTGCAAACCACGTTTTCATCATCCGGAGAATCTAAAAGAACCACTTGCCCGGAAAAACCCATTTTTTCAAGCAATTGTTCAATTGTGTTTTTAATAATTTCCTTTATTTTTTCATCCATAATATTTGTAAATTTACGAAATTAGCTTTTAGATTTTTTTTCAATATGCAATTGTTGGAAAATCATAAAAATTGTTCCGGCCAGCCAATAAAGAGGCAATCCGGCCGGAAACTTGATTCCGAAAAACAAAAGCATAAGCGGTCCAATGTACATCATCTGTTTGCTCATCATTTGCGCGAGATCTGGTTTTCCGTCGGTATTTTTTTTCTCAGGTTGTGGCTGGGTTTTCATCATCATCTTTGTTTGGAAATACTGGGCAATGGCAGCCAAAACGGCAATAAATATATTGGGCTTGGTCAAGTCAACCACGGAGAGAAAATAAGGATTGATTGTTCCCGGATTGGCAACAAAGGAATATAGCTCTGAAGCATCTATATTGAATCCGCCGCCATTGCCGGAAATTTTTAGGAGTACCTGATAGATGGCGATTAAGAAAACCATCTGGACGATCAGGGGCAGACAGCCGGAAAAGGGATTGGTCTTGTGTTCTTTGTAGAGTTCCATCATTTGCCGGGTTTGTTGCTCCTTGTCTTTGACTTTTTCTTGCAATTCTTTTATCTTCGGCTGCAATTCTTGCATTTTTTTCTGCGATTCAAGCTGCTTCTTGTATATCGGAATAAGCGCTATTCTCAGAAAAATAGTCAATAATATGATTGAAACGCCGAAATCTTTTCCCGGCACCACATTATAAAGAAAAACCAGAATATTATAGAGAGGCTGATAAATAGTAACGTGAAGAAAATCCAACATTTGTGTTTGTCTCCCTTAATTTTAGGAGAAAATTATTTTATTAACTTAGCTTTTGTAAAAAGGTATTTTAAAACATCGGCAATAGTTTTGAAATCGTATTTTTTCGGAACAGCATTTCCGACAATAATAATATCAAATCCGGGCTTCAAAGATTCAACATATATCCGAACTGCGTTTCTCAGCAATCTTTTCAAACGATTTCTTTCAACGGCTTTTTTGGAAAATTTCAGTCCGACCGAAAATCCGATCCGGGACATTTTGTTTTTCGACAGTAAATATTTGATAGTGAGTCCCTTGAAAGACAAGTATGTTCCCCTGGCATACACGGCTGAAAAATCTTTGCGCTCAGTCAGTCTGTTTATTTTTGCTAACATAGTTGTTAGTAATGATTAATAAGCAACCTGTCTAAACAGAAAGCTTTTTGCGGCCAATTTTTCTTCTTCTGCTGATTACTGCTGCTCCTGTTTTAGTGCTCATGCGTTTAAGAAATCCGTGACGGCTTTTACGGCGGCCTTTCTTGGGTTGATAAGTGCGTTTCATATAAGATAGTATTTAATTTATTAACTATAGTTAAGTTTAACAGCCTGTGCTAAAAAGTCAACCTGATTTTGACCAAAAAAAAGCTTATTAAAGTCATTTTTAACCCAAAAAAATTAACGGCAAAAAAGCTTTTATTCGGGACGCATTTTTTAGGGTTATTGCAAAAGGATTGACAAAATATCTAAACCAAGGATATTCTATAGATACGTTCTAAAAATACATTATTTAAAAATACTTTATTTGAGAGGTAATAGCCACTTATCCACTTATTCACATATTATTAACAGTTCCTGTTTTATTTTTCTGGAAGGTCTGCAGGTGGCGTGGTATAATTTTCCATGCAACAGGGCTATGAACAAAAAACAGCAGGAAAGGCATATTTTTTGATAAAAATTCTAAAAAATTCATTTGACTTAGGATCACTTGAATTTTTGTAACCAGAATGAACAATGCAGAACTTTGGCGAGCGGCATTAGGGGAAATAGAATTATCAATTTCAAAGGCTAATTTTAGCACTTGGTTTAAAAATACTACGATACTTTCTAATGAAAACGGGAAAGTTGTTATTGGCGTGCCGAATGGCTTTGCTAAAGAATGGCTGGAAAACAAATATAATACCTATATCTTCAAAGCGCTGAGAAATTTTCAGTCCGAGGTCAAAGAAATCAGTTGCGTCATATACAGCACCGACCAGATGCCGGTGCAAGAAACAAAAAAAATAGATTCTGTAGTTTTGGGATCATCAGACAGAAGCAAAGACCTTGCTCCTGGCGTAGTTTTTCACAATAATTTGGTTCAGCCTCAAATTAGCGATGTTTTTGAAAACAACATAAATCCTCGTTATACCTTTGAAAAATTCATTGTCGGTGAAAACAACGAACTGGCTCGCGCTGCCTGTCTGGCTGTTTCCCAAAATCTGGGAAAGGTATATAACCCACTGTTTATTTATGGAGGCGTTGGATTGGGGAAAACCCATTTGTTGCAGTCTATAGGCAATGAAGTGTTAAGGCACGATCCGACAAGAAAAGTAAAATATATAACTTCTGAGCGCTTTGCCAACGAACTTATCAATTCTATCCGCAATCAGACCGTCAATGATTTTAAGACTGCCTATCAAGCCATTGATCTGCTCATTATTGATGATGTGCAGTTTTTAGCAGGCAAAGAAAAAACCCAGAACGAATTTTTTCACATATTCAATTCCCTTTATCAGATAAACAAGCAAATTGTCATCAGCAGTGATCGTCCGCCTAAAGCCATTGCAACCCTGGAAGAAAGGCTTCGCTCGCGTTTTGAAGGCGGCATGATTGCTGACATCGGCAAACCCGATTTGGAGACTCGGATTGCGATTTTAAAAACAAAAGCGGCTGAAAGAAATTTCAATATCGACGAAGAAGCGCTTGTTTTCATAGCTGAAAACATTAAAAACAACATTCGCGAATTGGAAGGTGCGCTCAACCGCATCATTGCCGAATGTGAATTCAACAAAAAAATGCCTACGCTTAAATTTGTCCAGCAGGCTTTGACCGAAATAATTTCCAGCGGAAAAAAGAAAGGAGTCCAGCCTCAGCACATTGTTTCCGCCATTTCCCAATATTTTAACATTTCCAACAAAGAGCTTTTGGAAAAGGGCCGAAAAAAGGAAGTTGCTTATGCGCGCCATCTGGCCATGTATATCATGCGCAGCGAACTTAATATTTCCTATCCAAGCATTGGAAAATATTTCAGCGGACGCGATCACACGACAGCCCTGCATGCTTTTGAGAAAATCAGCAAAGACATGGAAGCTACTGAAAAAATCAGAGAAGATCTGAACAAACTGAAAGAATTGATCTATGCTGTCTAAATCAAGGTAAAATTATTAAAAATTAATTATCTTTAAATAATCCATATGAAACTAACTTGCACTCAGGAAAATTTAAAAAAAGCCATCTATAGCACTGAAAGAGTGGTTGGAAAACAGATAACTTTGCCGATTTTGGAAAATATCCTGCTGCAAACCAGCCAGGGAATGTTAAAAATCTCGGCCACCAACCTGGAAATCGGGGTTTTCTTGAAAATCGGAGCCAAAATTGAAGAAGAAGGCGAAATAACTGTGCCAGCCCGCCTGCTTAGCAACTTTGTTAATAATTTAGGAGCTGAAAGCACAGTATCTTTGGCTGTTATTGATCAGACACTGCATATTGAAAGTGGCTCATCTAAGGCTCAAATAAAGGGTCTTTCGGCTCAGGATTTCCCGATAATTCCGGAAATGGAGGGAGACTTCCTTTTTTCACTTTCAGCGCAAGAAGTCAGGGAGGCCATCCCAAGACTGGCTATTTGTGTTTCGCCCGATTCAACTCGTCCGGAGCTTTCCGGAATCAACATGCTTTTGCAAAAAATCGAAGTGCGAATGGCGGCTACTGACAGTTTTAGGCTTGCTGAAGCCATTTTAGTCCCAAAAACAGAAAACGAGAGAAATCTAGACATATTTATTGAGAAGACAAATTCCATAATTATTCCCCTTAATGCCGTTTCGGAAGTTTTCCGGGTTATAGGCAATGATACCCAGGAAATAAAGGTGGGCGTGGAAGAAAGTCAGATATTTTTCCAGGTGGACAATGTGAGGATAGTTTCTCGGCTTATTAACGGCAAATATCCGGAATATCGCCAAATTATTCCCCAAAATTTCGCAACCAAGGTGGTTTTGGAAAAAGACAGTGCTTTGCGGGCAGTCAAAATTTCCGGAATTTTTGCTGGAAGCAAAGCCGGAGAGATAAAATTTACGGTTGATGACAGCAAAAATACAGTAAAAATTCAGTCAAAAGCCGAAGAAATCGGAGAAAATAGCACAACCCTGGAAGCCGAAATAAGCGGTCCTTCTCAGGAAGCGGTTTTCAATCCAAGATATATGTCTGACGGAATTCAGGCGATTTCGACGCCGAAACTACTGTTGCTTATGAATAGCGGTTCTTCTGCGGCAGTCTTGCGCATGGCCGAGGGCGAAAAAAATGAAGAAGTTTTGACCTACACCTACATCATAATGCCGATCAAGAATTAATATTTTTTACAAACCCGTTTTTTAACAAATATTTTTAGGAAGCTTAAGAATATTAATATTAAGGAGGATACATAATGTCAGAAAAAGTGAAATCTGGAACACCAAATTCATCAAAGCTAACATTATTAGAAAAAGCATTTAAAGAAATGGATTGGGGTTCCGTTGTTCAAAAAATGCTATGGAGCCTAAATCCTCCTAGATGTATCTTGCTGCGAGTCAGCTTATAAGGCTTGGCTAGAAGCAGGCAAGAAGCTCTATGGAGAAAATGATAGTTCTTATAAAGAAAGGGTAAAAGAAGAAAATTTTCATCGTAAGCGATTGAAGATTTCAAGACTAAGAACAGTGCTTGTTAAAAAGTAAATATGATTGCTTCCAAACGGGGATGCTTAAAAGACATCCCCGCTTCCTAAAAGTATTTGTTTTAATTTTTTCTTATGAAAAAAATTGGCAGTTTGCTCAATAAAAGAAAGTTGGCCGGAAAAAGCATGGATCAGGAAGGAATTTTCTATGTCTTTAAGCAAATCATCAAAGAAGAATATGGCAGGCAAGGCGCGGAAAACATCGTGCCGGTTTTTTTTAGAGATAAAAAAATATTTGTGAAATTAGCCAGAGCGACATGGAAAAGTGAAATTGAATTCAATCGAAAAACGATTGTCAGAAAAGTGAATGAACAGCTGGGCGGAGAAGAAGTTGCTGATTTGTCGACAGAGAACTAAGAATATCAATTACATAAAGCACACAAAAACACGCCGATAATAAGCGTGTTTTTTGATGTCGGGGTGCAGGGATTCGAACCCTGTCTAAATGGTCCCAAACCACTCGTGCTAGCCGTTGACACCACACCCCGCCTTCGCTAAAGCTTCAGCAGGCAAACCTGCTATTAGCTATAACAATTTTTCAAACTAATGCTTACTTTATACTAAAAATGCTTTGCGGTCAAACATTATTCACGATTGCTGACAGCGAAATCTAACCCTTATCCGAAGGGTTATTTTTTTATATCCAGATGTAACGATAAAATTTTTTTGACATATTTTACGGATAGGTATACTATTCTAATATAAACTAGAATAGTTTTTTATTATGGAATTCAAATGTTGCGGAAAAAATTCAAAAGAATCAGGTAATGTTGATAAGGCATACGCTTTTCTTCGTGCTGTTGCTGATCCAAACAGGCTTAAAATTCTTTGTGTTCTTCAAGGCGGTTCAAAATGTGTATGCGAAATAATTCCTGCCATAGGGATTTCAGACAAACTAGCCTCACATCATCTTAAGCAACTTAAAAAAATAGGGTTGTTAGATGAAGCGCGGGAGGGAAACTTTATCCGCTATTCCCTTAATAAAAAAGCTATTAAGGAATATAAAAAATTATTTAATCAAGTAATCAAATAAAAACTATGCAAATCAAAATATTGGGAACGGGTTGCTGTAATTGCCAGAATTTGGAAGAAAATACCAAAAAGGCATTATCGGAATTAAAAATGGATGCTCAGGTGGAAAAAGTAACCGATATGGCACAAATTATGAATTACGGCATTATGAGCTTGCCTGCTATTATTGCGGATGAAAAAGTTTTAAGTTACGGATCTGTTCCGTCAGTAGAAGAAATCAAAAAAATATTAACGGAAAATAAACTGCCCGAGGAAAAATCTTCCGGGAAATGTTCTTGCAACTGTGATTGTCGTTAAAGAATAAAAAATTATGATAAAACCATTTGCCGATTGGCTAACGTATAATGTTTTTGGATTAGCCCAGCATTCCAGAATTTCAGACGGAATAAATTTTTTTATTTACGACACGATTAAAATCGGACTTCTTCTGATTGTTGTTAATTATATAATGGCGATTACCCGTTATTATTTTCCAATGGAAAGGGCAAGAGATATTCTGACTAAAAAGCGCTGGCATGGGCTGAATTATCTTTTTGCCGCCCTTCTAGGGATCGTTACTCCTTTCTGCTCCTGTTCATCAATCCCACTTTTCATCGGTTTTATGGGAGCGGGCATTCCTTTAGGGATAACCTTTACGTTTTTAATAAGTTCTCCTCTGATTAACGAGTCATCACTTTATCTTTTCCCTGCAATGTTTGGGATGAAAGTTACTATTTTATATAATTTATTCGGACTGGCAATTGCCATAATGGGCGGAATGCTAATTCAAAAACTTAAAGTTGAAAAATATGTGATCCCTGAACTTATGCAGTTCAAATCACGCAGACAAGTTGAACTAGACAATGGAGGTAATAAACTTTCTTTCAGTCAGCAAATTTCATACTTCTGGAAAGACGGAATGAAAATAACTAAGCAAATTTTCCCTTACGTTCTTTTGGGTGTCGGGGTTGGAGCTCTAATTCACGGTTTTATCCCCAGCAACCTGGTTGAACATTACTTGTCAGCCAAAGCTTGGTGGACAGTTCCTATGGCAGTTGTTTTAGGTGTTCCGCTTTATGCCAATTCGGTTAGCGTTCTTCCTATAATGGATGCAATGGTTGGAAAAGGTGCACCACTAGGAACAGTTTTAGCTTTTATGACTGCAATTGTTACACTTTCGCTACCTGAAGCTCTGATCCTCAAAAAAGTGATGCGATGGCAACTCCTGGCAATCTTTTTCGGCATAACCATCATTGGAATAATTATTATGGGTTATTTGTTTAATATAATCTTGCAATATTAAATAGGTTTAAACGGTTCTTTTGAAATATATTTATCGCTTGACAGTATTATATAATGGGTATATATTCATAATATATATTCAATTAAGTAAAATAATATAGAAAGTGAGGTGATAAATATGCCAAGAGGAAATCAAACAGGTCCAATGGGATTGGGTCCGATGACAGGGAGGGGAATGGGTTTTTGTGGCGGCGGCTTGGGTAAAGGAAGGGGTTATGGCAGAGCGATGTGTGGTTGGTTCTACCAGAAATACCAAGTTATGCCAAAAAATGAGAAAAAAGATTTGCTGAAATCTGAAATTGAAGATTTAAAGCAAGAAATTCAGATGGTTGAAGAAGAATTAAAAGTATTGGAAGAGAAGTAGTTTTCATTAGAAATAGTCTTTCTTCTTCTTTAGCTAGCCAATAAGGAAGAAGGAGATTGTTTTTTATGATATAATCAGATAAATTAAAAATTATTATGACCAGACCAAGACTTTGTCGAAGGCTTTGTTTCAAGCCCAAGGCTCATTATTTCAAGCCCCAAGGTATTCCGATGCATCAATTAAAAGAAATTGTTTTGACAAAAGAAGAAATGGAAGCAGTTAAACTCAAGGATTTTGACGGGTTAGAACAAACTGAAGCAGCAGAAAAAATGAATACCTCGCAAAGCACTTTTCAGCGAATTTTAACATCTGCCAGAATGAATATTGCCGAAGCGATTGTTAAAGGAAAAGCGTTAAAAATTGAAGATTAAAATAAAAACATATGAAAAAGATAGGTTCGTATTTGTTTTTGGCTGGAGCTTTGATATTTGCGCTTATTCTTGCCTATATATTTCTAAACGCCAAGCAAAAAAATAATAGCGACAATCAGAATACTATACTTTTCTATGGAGACAGCTGTCCCCATTGTGCAGAGGTTGAAAAATATATTACAGATAATAATATAAAAGAGAAAGTAATCTTTGTTGAAAAAGAAGTTTATAAAAATGCGGATAATGCTAAACTTCTTCAAGAAAAAGCAAAGAGGTGCGAAATAAAGGATGCTGATATTGGAGTTCCCTTTTTATGGTTGCCTTCGGGCAATTGTTATATGGGAAATGACGATATAATAAAAATTTTTAATGATAAAATAAATGAAAAATAAAAGAAAAATTCTGTTTTTTCTAACTGTTTTTTCTTTTTTAATTACATCTTCAGCTAAAGCAATCTGCCCTATTTGTACAGTGGCGGTTGGGGCTGGCGTGGGTCTTTCTCGCTGGCTTGGAATTGATGACACAATCACTGGTCTTTGGATTGGTGGGCTCACTGTTTCAATGATTATGTGGACGATTGACTGGCTGGGCAGAAAGAATGTTTATTTCAAAAAAAGGAAGACTATTATTGCAGTAGTATATTACCTTTTAATAGTTGCTCCGCTTTATTGGATGGATATTATTGGGCATCCCTTTAATAAGATTTGGGGAATAGATAAATTGTTTCTAGGAATTGTATTCGGAAGCATTGTTTTCTGGTCTGGAGCAAATTGGTATTTTTATCTTAAAGCCAAGAATAATGGACACGCCTATTTTCCTTTTCAAAAAGTGGCTATGCCTGTAGGTCCATTGATTATCCTAAGTTTTATTTTTTATTTCTTAACTAAATAAGTCTATGGAAAACAAAATTAAAAATTTGGAAGAGTTTGTAGAAAAAATTGACCAGATGAAAAAGCAGGACAAAATGGACTTGTCCTCTGACCAAGACTTGAGCTTGGCGATTATGAACCTTATCAGCATTGAGGAACATTTCTTTTTCACTGCAGAAAAAACAGGCAAAGATGAATATTTTGATTTACTCAAAGAAGTAAGAGAAATGCGAAAATCTCTTCTCAAAAAAATTATCAAAGAATACGAAGGCGAAGTCTGGTGTATATCTAAACATCTTTTAGCTGCTTCAATGCGACTTATGGAAGTTGGAACAAAACAATTAGGAATGGATAAGAAAGAAGAAGCCAAAGAATTATTTCAGAAAGCCTATAATCTCTACGGAATGTTTTGGGCATTAAATATGAAATTAGTCGGGACAGATGATATTAAAAAGATTGATGAAAATGCTCTGAACAAACACGACAAAAAACCAACGGGTTTCACTGGAAAGTTAAGGGAATTGGTGCGAAAAGCGATTGATTGTTGTATTGAATGATAATAAAAAACAAATGATAATTTTTTAGAACTTTTTAACATTCCATATGCCCAATATAAATATTTTAATATTGGCAAGTTTAGCAGGCTTGGCTACCCTAGTAGGATTTTTTCTTGGTAGCC
Source organism: uncultured Bdellovibrionales bacterium (assembly GCA_964517825.1). Classification (GTDB taxonomy): domain Bacteria; phylum Patescibacteriota; class Minisyncoccia; order Moranbacterales; family GWC2-37-73; genus JAKLIP01. The sequence continues at coordinate 1,087 of CAZFCX010000004.1, read as the reverse complement.
TTTTTAAGAAAACAAAAAAGAATATTATTCTTAGTGCGAGTTTTTCAGCTAGTCTAATGATTTTAATATCAGTCTTTGAACTCATTCCAACTGCTTCCAAAGACATTGATATAAAAAGTTTGATTTTTTGGGTTATGCTCGGAGCTTTCATAATATGGATAGCTAATCTGGTTATTCCGCATTTGCATTCAATGAAGGAAATCAAGAATTGTAAAGATAAATGTTTAATGAAAATAGCTTATCTCGTCGCTGTTGGGCTTGTCCTTCACGATTTCCCTGAAGGTTTTGCTATTCCAAGTTCATTTGGTCATTCAGCGTCGCTCGGATTTATGGTTGTATTGGCTACATTTTTTCATAATATCCCAGAGGGGTACATTCTGACATTGTCGCAAACAAAATCTAGTGGAAATAATTTTTGTTTTAGGGCAGTTATATTTTCCGTGCTGGCTACTTTTTTGGGAGCTGTTTTAGGCATTAGTTTGCTTAATAGTTTCCAAAATCTCAATCCAATCCTTCTGTGTTTAGCGGCTGGAGCTATGATTTTTATTTCTTTTCACGAACTGCTTCCTGAAAGTTTCAGACACAAGGACATTAAAACATTTTTATTAGGTATTATTTTAGCAGCCGTTGTTTATTTTATTTTAGGTTTATTATAATTTTTTAATATCGTGCTATAATTCAACTATATGAACAAACAAAAAGTAAATTATTTCATTGATTTTCTAGCTTTTCTCTCTTTTGTTGCCACCGCTCTTTCTGGTTTGGCAATTAGGTTTTTTATGCCTAGTGGAGTTCGCCAAGGAAGATTGCAAGAATTTTTAGGAATTCAAAAAGGAGTTTGGTCGGAAATTCACGACTGGTCGGGAATATTTCTGATTATTTTTGCTATAATCCATCTTATTCTTCATTGGGATTGGATTGTATGTATGACAAAGAATATGTTCCAGTCTAATAATGGCGAGAATAAAATAGAAAAAAATCAATAGCATTAAGGTTAAAAGCTTAAGTCTGGTATATAAATATACTCATTTGTTTGTATAAATACAGTTCTAACACTGTTCACGATTGCCGACAATTGAAAACCCTC
>CAZFCX010000003.1:15531-29433 GCA_964517825.1 uncultured Bdellovibrionales bacterium | reverse complement strand
AAATAGCTTTGATGAATTTAGAGATTTTCTTCTAGGAAAAATTGATGGAAGAGAAAAACCCGAAGAGAATGAAGTGGAAAAGGAGAATGTGCTAAATGAAAATATTTTTGATCAGGCCAACGAAACACATGAGCGTCTTGATAACTGGACACCGCCGGTGAATGTCGAAGTAATTCAAATTGCAGGCTGGGGATTAGACACAATCAGCAGTGTGAATTATACAGAAAAAGAAAAAATAGATTGTTACGCTGGTAATGCGAAAATTCCTTCGTGCATAGGAATTGGAGAATATGAACCTGTGTATAAACCAGAATTTACAGTTGATGGAGATGCTGTTGTTGTGGCACCAAGCGCACTGATGCTTTCTGATTCTGCAAATGTCAAGAAATTTTGGGTGGATTTATATGAATATAATACCGATCCTTTAATAAATAAAAATCAGAGACATGGAAATATTTTCGAAACAGATACTCTTCAACAACTTATTTCTAATATAATTAAAAATACTGATTATTCATCTTCACTGCCGGAATATATTTTAACTGCTCGTCCAAATGATTACAATAATGCAAAATCACGTATTCGTATGTCACTCTATTCTCCATTAGATATTCATATTTATGATGATAACGGAAAGCACACTGGACCAAAAACTATTGAAATTAATGGAGGAACTAAAACTATTTTTGAGGAAGGAATACCTAATAGTTACTATTATCAATTCGGAGATCGAAAATATGTTGGGTTTGAAGGTGGACAAAATATTAATATTTCGATGGATGGCTATGAAACCGGGGCGTATACGCTCAAATTGGAAGAGGTTAAAATTACTGAATCTGGGGAGGAACCAATTTTTCACACAACTTTTGCCAATTTACCAGTATCTTCCGAAACTACAGTGACCCTGGATATTCCGCAAACCGGCTTAGAAAATCTGTCCAATTTGCAAGCAGACTATGATGGCGATGGAGCGAATGACTATATTGTGACGCCTGTTCCCAATGGAGAAGCAACGCTTTCTGACATGGTAGCTCCTGAAATTAAAATAATTTCTCCGGAAAATAAAAAATATTTAAACAATGAAAATATTAGTTTAAATTACGAGGTTTCTGATGGCCAGTCAGGGATAAAAGAACAATCAATTTTTTGGGATGCAAAAACATATGTCAAAAACAGTATCGATCTTTCCCTGGTGTCACTTGGCGAACACATATTTAAAATAAAAGCCAAAGATTATGCTGGAAATAGCGCTGAAGATCAAATTAAACTGAATGTTACAACGAATCCAAGAGCAATGATGGAAAATGTGGAACATTATTTCAAACTCGAACTCATTAAAAATAAGGGGGAGAAAAATTTGCTCATGGCGAAACTTGCTATTATTGAACAGAATACATATTTGCTAGATATGATAAAAGTTAGTCCGTTTTTCAATCAAAAAACAAAAAACGTGCTGGAACAAGTTATAAAGAAAATTACAAACAATCAAATTGATCTGCTCATTTTTCAAATTAATCATCATCCTAATGTATATGATAAATCCGTGAAAGGAATTTTGATTGAATGTCTTAATTTTGTTAGAATATAGGAAGGTTAATAATCAATAAAATAAATTATTAAAAATAAAAAGTATGAAAAAAACTTATTGGTGGAGAATGTCCGTAATCTTTTTGGGAGTTTTGTTTTTAGTTGTAGCGTATGTCATGAATAGTTTTAAATTATATGAAGAAATCAACAGTCCGTTGTTTATTTTTAGTCTAGCTATATTGGTTGTTTCAGCGCCTTTATTCTTTATTACTGATAAAATTTTTCTCAAGTGGTTGCGTTTTGCTGTTATTTGGATATTATTATCAATATTTCTTATTGCGATAACTCCGGAACGCCACGCTTTCTTTGTAATGGATCCAGATAGAGAATTAGTTTCCATTTGGATGGGTTCTCTCTTTGTCATCTTGAGCCTTATTCAAATTATTTGGCAGTCAATAAAAGTAAAGAAAAAATGAAAAAAATAAATATTATTTTGTTATTAGCAGGTTTAGTAAGTTTATTTTTAATTATTATTGAATATGCTGGTACATATTTTTGGTGCGATCTTTTGATTAAAAATGGTCACGAAAGCGGTTGCCCGTTTGTGATGTCGGATATTAAATTTATCTTATTTCCAATCATTCCGCTTTTTATATTTTCTCTCATTACATACAAAATGCGTGATGAAGTTTTTCAATTTTGGTGGAAATTTGCCCGTATTTGGATTCCGCTTTCCATGTTTGCCATTATCATTTCACCATCTACCGGCAACTGGATGATTCCAATTGAAAAGGGAAATGTTGCCTTGTTTTCTATGATACTTTTTACAATCAGTAGCGTCTTTATAATTGTATGCAAGCATTTTCAACTAAAAAAATAATTGCTTGAGCGTCGAAGCTTATTATTCCAAAATCATAAAAAACTTTCAGAGGCAATAGCCCCAGAAGCAAAAGCATTATTAATTGAATCCTTGAAATTTATCAAAAGATAGCCGTAACGCTTTTTTGAAAAATTCTTACTGGATACACTAAAATGCGGTCGTCGAGGAGTGTATCCAGAATATCAATAATGTCTAAACTGTTTTGCAAGATTATGGATACATTAAAATGCGGTCGTCTTGCAATGTATCCATATTTAAATAAAAAATGAAAAACAAAGATCAAAATAAAATTATCAAAAGCCCTATAAAGAAGAAAATTCTGATACTTTTAGCAGGAGGAATAGCTCTTGGATTTGCCAGAAATGCCAGATCTCAAAAATATATATTCAAAACAGTGCACAGGGATCTTAAAAATATTAATAAAAAATACTTATCTAGGGTGGTGAAAGAATTTAAGGAAGAAAGATTGGTAAATTATGTTGAAAAGAAAAATGGAAATGTGGAAATAGTTCTTAGTGAAAAAGGCAGAAGAAAAGTTTTAGAATTCGATATTGATAATATAAAAATTAAAAAACCGATACGTTGGGATAGGAAATGGAGAGTTGTGTTTTTTGATATTCCGGAAAAAAGGAGAGCAGAGAGGAATGTTCTCAGGGAAAAATTGAAAGACATTGGATTTAAAGAAATTCAAAAATCTGTTTTTGTTCATCCGTATTCTTGTTTTGATGAAATAAATTTTATTACGGAATATTTTCAGCTCAGGAGATTTGTTAGATTTGGCGAGATGACTAATTTATCGAATGGGGAAGAATTGATATTAAAATTCAAACTTTTTTAATTTTTTTAACAAAAAACATTGGATACAGTAGAATGCGGTCGTCGAGAAGTGTATCCAGATTTTGCATGTTTATATGAAGTTGTATTTTTGTGGGTTCTTTATGGATGTTGCAAAAATGGTTAAATTAATTGTAAGATTGAATAAAATCAAAAAAATAATGTAATTTAAAAAAGGAGATTGGCAGATGAACATGAACGAGAAAAAAGATAAATCAAAGCAACATGAATATCCGCTCACTGTGCCAGTTACATCAAGGTTGAAAGAGGGAAGTATTTTTCCTTTGTTAAAACCAAAAAGGATAAAGAGATCAGAGAGAAGCTCAGTGAGCTTCTAAAAGTTTTTTTCGGATAAAAGGCCTGCAAAATTCCAAACGGAATGCGCAGGCTTTTTTATTAATAGCTAAACCACCGGCGTCAGCCGGTGAGTGCGTTTAAAGGCGTAGCCCTTGGGTTACAATAAAATCACCCCACTAGAAAGGAGGTGATTTTATGCCTACCCATATATACAAACTCAGCCACGCAACATACGTATGTCAATACCATATCGTATGGACTCCCAAATACAGAGGCAAAGTTCTGGCAGACACTTACATTAAACTAGAACTCAAGAGAATGTTCAAGCAGATTGCCCGCTGGAAAGGATTAACAATTATCCAATGGCACATCGGAGACGAACATATTCATCTATACGTAATCATTCCACCAAAATATTCTGTGGCCTATGCAATCCAGATTCTCAAAACAAAAACCTCAACGTGGATAAAGAAAAAAACTAAGAAATTCCCACTAGGTCCACTCTGGGCACGTGGCTACTATGTATCTACGCTCGGCCTCAATGAGTATGCTGTAAAAAACTACATCCAAAATCAACAGCATCATCAGGTCGAGCAACAAAAGCTTTTGTTCTAGCGGACTTCGTCCGCAAGACAGAAACCACTAGCGTTTAGCTAGTGGTTTTCATTGGACAATTAAGGGTGTAATTGGTAATATAAGAGCAATTAAACATAATCTAAAAGCTATAGGCTAACAGCTGAAAGCTAGTTTATTTATGAAACAATCACAATTATTCACTAAAACCAGAAAAGAAGCGCCAAAAGACGAAACTTCTAAAAATGCGGAGCTTTTAATTAGGGGTGGTTTTATTTTCAAGGAAATGGCCGGAGTGTATTCATATTTGCCATTGGGTCTTCGAGTCTTAAATAATATAGAAAATATAATCAGGAATGAAATGAATCAAGTCGGCGGAATGGAAATGAAAACCACAATTCTTCAGAATAAGGAGATATGGCAGAAAACAGATAGGTGGAATGATGAAGTTGTGGATAACTGGTTTAAAACAGAACTAAAAAATGGAGGAGAAGTTGGTTTGTCATTTACTAATGAGGAAGCCTATTCGAATATTTTAAAACAATACGTAAGTTCTCATAAAGATCTGCCGGTTTATCTGTATGATTTCAAAAATATTTTCAGAAACGAAACAAGGAGCAAATCAGGAATAATGCGAGGCAGGGAATTTTATTGGAAAGCGCTATATTCTTTTTCAAGGGATAACGCAGAGCATGATGCTTTTTATGAAAAAATGAAAACAACCTATCAGAATATTTTTAAAAAAGTTGGCATTGGTCATCTAACTTATTTGACATTTGCTTCCGGAGGCAGTTTTTCAAAATATTCTCACGAATTTCAAACTCTAACTCCTGTCGGAGAAGACACTATCTATTTGGATGAAAACTCGGGTATTGCGATAAATAAAGAAGTTTATAATGACGAGGTTATTGCAGAGCTTAAATTAAACAAAGATAATTTAGTTGAAAAAAGAGCAGTTGAAGTCGGAAATATTTTTTCATTAGGAACAAAATTCTCAGAACCTTTTGACTTGAAGTATAGAGATGAAAAAGAAGAAGAAAAATTAGTAATAATGGGCAGTTATGGCATTGGACTTGGAAGATTGATGGGGACTATAGTGGAAGTGCTTTCTGATGAAAAGGGAATTGTTTGGCCGGAAGAAGTAGCGCCGTTCAAAGTGCATCTTTTGAGTTTAGGCGAAGACGTGGAGGCGGAAAAAATATATAAAACTCTTTCCGAAAAAGGCATTGAAGTTTTGTTTGATGACAGGGAAGTGAGCGCAGGAGAAAAATTTGCCGACAGCGATCTTATTGGAATTCCATATCGCGTGGTGGTTAGCAAAAAATCCTTGGCCGCCGGCGGGGTGGAAGTGAAGAAAAGAAGCGAGGAAAAATCGGAAATTATTCCGGCGGAAGCATTCATAAAACAAATTCAAAAATAAAATAAAAAATAGCATTCTTTTATTCCCGAGAATATAAGAGTGATTAAATATTGATATAATACAAACTGATATATTTTGTATTGATATATAATAAGAATCTGACAAAAATAATCTGTGGAAATTACTTTGAGCCAGTACGCCGGGTTCTGCGAAGGAGTGGAACGGGCCTATGCTATTGTTGAAAAAACGGCAAAAGATCCTGAAATCAAAAGGCCTGTTTTTGTTTTGGGCTCCTTGGTGCACAATGATGATGTAGTGAAAAAAATTGAAGAAATGGGCATCAAAAAATTGAGTGTCGATTCGAATCTGATGGATTTTCTAGCTTCTTCTAAAAGTGAAATCGGAACATTGATCATGGAATCGGACCTGAGATATATGAATTTGCCAAGAAGAATAAAATTGACATTATTGATACGACTTGTCCTAAAGTTATCAAGGTCCAGCGCTTGGCCAGAAATTTTTCAAAAAAAGAATATCAGTTGGTTATTATCGGTGAAAAAAACCACAAAGAAGTAAAAGGCATCTATGAATGGGCCAACAAAAAAGCTTTTATTGTGGAAAATGTCGAAGATTTGCGCGCCCTTTCTCTTGATCCGAAAAAAAATATTGCGGTTATTTCGCAGACAACGCAAGACCGGGAATTTTTCGATAAAAGCGCAAAGTATATCGCGAAAAAATATCCACAGGCGGAAATAATCAATTCAATTTGCCTGACAACTCATGACAGGCAAATTGAAATCAAAGAACTGGCGCAAAAAAATGATATCATTATTGTTATTGGTTCTCCAAAAAGCGCTAATTCCAACCGTCTTTGGGAAATAGCAAAACATATAAATTCCAAAACATATTTTATAGAAAGAGCTGATAAGTTAGAAAAAGAATGGTTTGCTGATTGTGGCAGAGCGGCGGTTGCAGCCGGCGCAAGTACTCCAAAATGGGTTATTGACGGCGTTATTAAAAAAATAGAAACCATTAAATAACAGAAAGAAGCCCAAGGCATAATTTTTCATAATTTAACCTTAATTTAGCGACAATAAGTTGCTTTTTTCTTTTGTTTTAGGTACAATAATAATGTTATAAAGATAATATTTTAAACAAATTTATGGCAAAAATAATGCTTGTCGAAGATGATCCGATGATTGCTGAGATATACCAGAAAAAATTCGAGTCTTCCGGATTTGAAGTGGTCAATGCGACTACCGGCAAAGAAGTCCTGAAGCTGGCCAAAGAAGAAAAATTCGATCTGATACTTTTAGATCTGGTTCTGCCCGAAATAAGCGGGATGGATGTGCTGAAAAAACTTAGAAAAAGCGAAGAATATGGAAACGATTTAAAAGTTATCATTTTTAGCAATTTGGACAAAATAGAGCATGAAAAAGAAGCCAAGGAAAACGGAGCGGATGGTTTTATCAGCAAAGCGGAATTTAGCCCGTCAAAACTGGTTATTGAAATCCAAAGATTGCTCAAGGAATATGACGAACAGAGAAAAAATAGAGACAGGCTGGAGGGAAAAATAACCGACAATGGAAACGGCAATAAAAAAATTCTTTTCATAGAAGATGAAGAAATTTTTCTTGAAATGTTCGGAAAAAAGCTGGAAGACGAAGGCTATTATGTTGATTATGCGAAAAATGGAGCGTGGGCGGCTAAATTGGCGGGAGAAAACAAATATGATCTCGTCATCACGGATATGGTTATGCCGGCAGTAGACGGAGAAGAAATAATTCGTCGCATCCAGAATGACAAAGAAAATAAAGATATTCCGATTATAGTTATTTCCGCTTCGCTGACAGATGAAGAGGCTGAAGTCATCAAGAAGATGAAAGTTGCGGATTTTTTTGAAAAAACTAGAATTGTCCCCAGCGATCTTTCCGCTAGAGTTGATGAGCTATTAAAATAGAAATTTTTCACCCTGTTAAATAATTTTGCGAGGCAAAATTAAGATTGGGATAGTTTTTCAAATTACAGGGGCAACATTTAAAAAGTAACAAAAATAAGATTATTTTTCTATATCTTTAGAAATCCCAATCTTATTTAACAGGGTAAATGGAAAGAACACTCATTATCGATACTCCGAAATTCGTAGGGCAAACCGTAAAGCTTTGCGGCTGGGTTCATGTTCGCCGTGACCACGGAAAAATAATTTTTGTGGATCTCCGCGATAGAAGTGGCATTATCCAGACGGTTATTATTCCGGATTATGCCGAGACACATGAAACTGCCAAAACTTTGCGCAGTGAGTTTGTAGTTGAATTTATTGGTAAAGTTAAAGAGCGTCCAATGAGCGCTAAAAATGAAAAATCTCCAGTAGGTTCCGTTGAAGTGGAAGTTGAAAAAATCGTTGTTATTTCAAAACCGGAAGGGGAATTGCCAGTCGATATTTCAGAAGAAACTTTGAATTTGCAACTGGAAACATTACTAAACTATCGTACGCTGGATCTTCGCAATGAAAAAATAAAATCAATCTTTAAGGTTTACGGAGAAGTGTTAAAAGCTTATGAGGATGTGATGCACAGCGATGAATTTCAGGAAATCAAAACGCCAAAAATCGTGAATGCGGCTACTGAAGGCGGCGCCAATTTTTTCAAAATAAAATACTTTGAACGCGATGCTTATTTGGCGCAAAGTCCGCAATTCTACAAACAAGCCGGAGTGGGAATTTTTGAAAGAGTTTTCGAAATCGGATCTGTTTTCAGAGCTGAACCGCACTATACTACACGCCACGTAAACGAATATATTGGCATGGATGCGGAGATGGGATTCATCGAAAGCTTTGAAGATGTTATGAATGAGTTGGAGAAAACAATGCATCATATCATGAAATGTGTGAAAAAAAATTGCAAGAATGATTTGGAAAAATATGAAGCTGAGATTCCTGCAGATAAACCAATTCCACGCATCAAACTTTCAGATGCGTTAGCAATTCTCAAAAAGGAATATGGCAAAGAAGTTGAAAATGAAGATATTGATCCTGAGGGAGAACGTTTGATTTGCGAATGGGCGAAGAAAGAACATGGATCAGATTTTGTTTTTCTGACGCATTATCCAATAAAATTAAGGCCGTTTTATTCCATGCCAAGTCCTGACGGAAAATATACTGAAACTTTTGATTTAATTTTTCGCGGAATTGAAATTGCTTCTGGCGGACAGCGCATTCATGATTATAAACAGCTTGTTGAGAATATTGAAAAATTTGGCCTGAAGCCAGAGTCTTTTGAAAATTATTTGGACATTTTCCGCTGGGGTATGCCGTTGCATGGCGGCTGGGGGCTGGGCAGTGAAAGAATTGTACAACAAATCCTGGGGCTCAAGAGCATAAAAGAAGCCATTTTATTTCCTAGGGATGTAAAAAGGCTTACTCCATAAATATGAAAAAAACAGGCGGTTATTTACCTATTGAAAAAATAACATGTTATGTTGGAGCGAAAGTTAAGGTGGTTGGGATGGTAACTGGAATCAGAAATCAGGGAGGACTTATTTTCATTGATATAAAAGAAAATAATAATTTGATCCAAGCGCTGGTAATTCCTGACAATGTTTGCGCGTATGCGATGTCAAAACGGATATCGGAGGGAAATATTGTGGAAATTAAAGGCAACGCCAAAGAATGCCCCGAAAGCGTACGAGATGGCTATATGAAAAAGACAGAGATAGAAGTCAAAAAGATTGCAATTATTTCTGCCAGAAGTGAAAAAGAAAATATAAGAATACTTGGCAAAATAGAAAATCTGACGACTAAGAAGAAAAAGAAAAAAATAATATAGTTAAAATAAAAACAGATAAAACGGTGGGCAGAATTAAAAAACATCTTGAACATGTCGACGAAAAGAAATTAAAAATGCTAAGTTTTATTTCTTTTTTGCTTGGTTTTGCAGGGGCACTTCTGGCTTATGTGATGTCGGATTATTTTGTCATGTCTTTAGGAATTGGAAATGTTAGTGTTTTCTATTTTTCAGCTTATGTTATTTCTCTTATATTAATGCTGAATTTGCATAAATTTATCAATAAATTAGGGAGATCTACTGTTCTCTTTCTTTTTTTATTTTTGCAGATTTGCTTTATTTTTTTTATTATCTTTGTAACGCCTTCGATTGCAGGCATCTTTCTTTTGATATGTTATTTAATAGCGGCAAATCTTTCTTGGGTAACATTGGATATAATAATAGAATCATATTCAGAAGATAAGAAATCCGGAAGGATACGGGGTTCTCACCTTATGATTATGAATGCCGGAATTCTTCTAGGACCTTTTATTTCTACAAGAATATTGTCAAATTTCGGCTTTGATGGATTGTTTTTTGCAGCCATGATTATACATATGGCTATATTTGTATTTATCCTTATTTGGCTTCGCGGCGTAAATAATAAATTTGAGCAAAAAATTACAATTCGCGACTTAGCAAAAAAAATTCTTATAAACAAGGATTTAATGAAAATTTATTCAATATCTTTTATACTAGATTTCTTTTATGCTCTTGTGATAATTTATACCCCGCTTTATTTGTTGGAAAGAGGTCTTTCATGGAATGAGATTGGAATTATATTTACAATCATGCTTTTGCCGTTTGTTTTTTTGCAATATTTTATCGGAGCATTGGCTGATAAAAGACTCGGAGAAAAGGAAATGCTGATAACAGCGATAATCATAATGGGTGTTTCTACGGGAAGCATGTTTTTTATAACAAGTAACGCGATTTGGATTTGGGGGGGCATTTTGTTTGTGACAAGAATAGGCGCAGCAGCCATTGAAATCTTGCGTGATTCATATTTTTATAAAAAGATAGACGGAAGAGATGTCGATATTATAAGCTTTTTTCGAACCGCTTGTCCTGTTGGTTATATCTTAGCAACAGCCATTTCCGCATTATTGCTCATAATATTTCCGATTAAATATGTCTTTTTATTGGTTGCCTGTGTTGTTATAGCAGGACTTTATCCGGCTTTCATGTTGGTTGACAATAAATGTGAAAAAGAAATGTAGCCCAGCAGTGAAAATTCAAAAAAATAAAAGATATCTGAAAAACATTTTGTTTGTTATAAAAAAATTATTTATCTAATAAGTTGAAAATTATTTTGAGCAAAGCTCATTTGAATTTCTACTGCTGGGTGTAGCTATGCATAATTACAAGATTAAAACTGAACATTTTGAGGGGCCGCTGGACCTTTTGTTGCAACTCACAGAAGATCAGAAACTGGATATCACCCGGGTAAGTCTGGCCAAAATTGCCGATGAATACTTGGAATATATCGCCAGTGCTGAAAATATTACGCTTGAACATCTGTCTGATTTTTTGTCGGTAGCTTCCAGATTGATTTTAATAAAATCTAAAGCGCTTCTGCCAACGCTAGAGCTCACAGAAGAAGAGGAGGAGGAAATCAGCGATCTGGAGCATCAGCTGGCGGAGTATAAAAAATTCAAAGAAGCTTCCAAAAAAATAGCGGAAATTTTCAGCGGGTCGCAATCAGCTTTTTCGCGCGAAGGATTTCTGGGCCAATCCGTAGTTTTTTTCCCGCCGGAAAACTTTGGTCCTGAAAATTTAGCAAAAACATTTTCCAGAATTTTGGGTGAAATTCCGCTGATAGAAAAATTGGAAGAAGAGATGGTGCGGGAAGTTCTGACTTTGGAAGAAAAAATCGAGCATTTGCAAAGCACTCTCAAGGAAAGAGCGGAGACTTCTTTTTCTGAACTAGTCAAAAACGCCAAAGATAAGATTGAAATAGTTGTTTCTTTCCTGGCCATGCTGGAAATGGTGAAACAAAGAATCATTCATGTGGAACAAGGAGATTTGTTCAGCGAAATCAGATTGAAGCACAAGAAAAATTAAACAATATGCAACAGGCAGTAAACAGCAAAATTTAAAGGATGCTGATTACTGCATGTTGAATACTGGAGACTGAAAATTATGGAAATCGAAAAAATACAATCAATCATTGAAAGCGTTTTGTTTGTCAGTGGAGAGCCGGTCAAAAAATCCAAGCTGGAAAAGCTTTTTGGCGGAAAGATAAAAAATGAGGAAATTGAAACAGCTTTGAATTTGCTTTCCGAAAAATATGCGCTACAATCAAGCGGGCTGAGTCTCCTTAGGAAGGGCGACGAAATTCAGCTGGTTTCTAATCCTGAAAACTCGGAATTTATTGAAAAATTGTTAAAAAGCGAACTGCAAGACTCTCTTTCGACAGCAGCGGCAGAAGTTATTTCCATCATTGCTTATCGCGGTCCGATTTTTAAAACTGAGATTGAAGCCATTCGGGGAGTTAATTGTGCCTACACTTTGCGCAATCTGCTGCTTAGAGGACTGATTGAGAGAAATGAAAATGCGCGAGGGAGCAGGGGCTATGTCTATTCCATTTCATTTGATTTCCTGAAAAAAATGGGCATCGATGACGTGAAAAAATTGCCCGAATATGATATACTTTCAACAGATGAAAGGATAAATTCAATAATTTAATTCAAGCGAAAATACAAATCAATCGCGAATTTAAAAATATACGAAAAAACGCTATAAAATAGGTTACTTTGGCATAATTTTGCATATTTGTAAATTCGTAATTTGTTAGCTATATGGGAATAGGGGCAACCATTTTAATGACAATATTTTTTCCGTTGAATTCTTTTTTGCTTCTGCAGGAAGCTTTTTCTGGAGGAAGTCAGGTTCAAGCCAACGTAGTTGTTGCTGAAGAGGGTGGTTTAGTTAAGGGCGTTGAATTTCAAAAAAAAGCGGAAACATCCAAAAATAAACCGCAGGCTGTTGACAATCCTAAGTATAAAGCTGTGCGAAAAGAAGGGATCAATGATTTGATTGTTCCAAACGCACACGCCTCAGTGATTCTCGATGCCGATAGCGGGTCTATTTTGCATTATAGTGAGGGAAGGACGCATCGTCAGATAGCTTCATTGACAAAAATAATGACAGCTGTTTTAGCAGTTGAGAAAATAAAAAATTTAGATGAAGAAGTTGAAATAGACCAAGAAGCTGTTTATGTGGATGGAACTAAAATAGGTTGTCCGCGTAGTGGATTTTGCAACAGTCAACGACTGGAAATCGGCGAGAAAATTTCCGCCAGAAGTCTTTTGCAAGCCGCTCTTATAAATAGCGCTAATGATGCCGCGATTGCTCTTGGAAAACATATTGCCGGTTCGCAAAAAGATTTTGTTGACATGATGAACAAGAAGGCCAAGGAGCTTGGTTTAACTGACACAAATTTTTGCACTGCTTCCGGACTGGAGGAACCAGCAGGCCATGAAGAAGAATGCTATTCTTCAGCCTATGATATTGCCAGAGTGGCGGCCTATTCGCTTCGTTACGATGACATTTGGAATATATATAGATCAGTATCTCCAGAGAAAGGCATTAAAATAAATTCAATTGATAAAAAAACCGAACACTCTCTTATAAATACGGTTTCTAATCTTTTGCAAATTCCGAATACATTAGGCGGAAAAACGGGCTTTACTCCTTTAGCCGGTTATTCATTGCTGACGGTTGCCGCTGATCCAAGCGGTAAGCATAAAATAATTGCAGTAGTTCTTGATGACATAAATCGCTGGCAGGATATCAGAATGATGATAGAATGGACATTTGCTTCATATGAATGGAGGTAGTCTCTACGAATTACAAATCAATACGAATATACCAATGTGAGACTAGGATTATATTTTAATAAATACAATTAAATGCGAAATAATGATTCGTACATTCGTACAAATTCGTAGTTCGTAGAGAAACTCATGCAGATTGCTCAAATTCAAACAATTCCAGAAGTAATCAATGTTTTCAAAGTCTTGGTAACCGGACTTATGGCTTTTGTTTTAGCCTTCATGATTACACCCCTTTGGACACACATACTTTATAAATACAAAATCGGTATCAAAATAAAAAATACCGATGTAAATGGGGAAAAATTAAATTTTGTAAATAAATTGCATGCTAATAAGGCAGGAACTCCGACTATGGGAGGCGTAATTATTTGGTTTTCAATTTTAATTTTGGTTCTTTCTTCTCATTATATCTTGCCATGGATTGCCAGGCTTCTTGATATAAACTTTATAGCCAGGCTTGATTTTTTTAGCCGTTCTCAAGTTTGGCTTCCTCTCTTTGCACTGATTACTGCCGGTATCCTGGGTTTTTTTGATGATATTATGAGTGTTAGGGGATGTGGAAAAAATAAGGGCGGAGGTATGCGTTTTGCTATGCGCTTTTGGTGGTTAATCATAATAGCAGCAGCAGGCGCCTGGTGGTTTTTCTACAAACTCGGCTGGGATGTTATCCATATTCCGGCTGTCGGCGATTTTTCTATAGGTTTTTGGTATATTCCGCTTTTTATTTTTGTTATCCTATTCGCCGCTATTTCTTCCAATGAAACTGACGGA
>CAZFCX010000003.1:10701-15521 GCA_964517825.1 uncultured Bdellovibrionales bacterium | reverse complement strand
ATTATTATGAGCACAACCAATGCTGTCAATCTTACTGACGGACTGGACGGACTTAATGGCGGAGTTTTGCTTTTAGCCTTTTTCTCTTTCGCGGCCATTGCTTTTGCACAAAATAAAATGAATCTTGCAGCCTTTTGTGCTGCCATTGCTGGAGCCCTGATGGCTTTTCTTTGGTTTAACATTCCGCCGGCCCGTTTTTTTATGGGAGATACGGGAGCAGTTTCTCTTGGCGCCACGTTAGGAGTTGTTGCAATGCTTACCAATTCAGTCTTAGTTCTTTTTATAATAGTATTTTTGTATGTTTTGGAGTCTGCCAGTGTGGTATTGCAGCTGACAAGCAAAAAGATTTTTCATAGAAAAATTTTTTTGGCGGCGCCACTCCATCATCATTTTGAAGCCAAGGGATGGCCGGAATCAAAAATTGTAATGCGCGCCTGGATTTTTACGATGGTAACTGTCCTTGTTGGCCTTATTATAGCTATTTTTGGAATGGGAAAATAAAAAAATTTTAATCATACAGCAATAAAATTCAAATTTGCAGCGAAAATCAACAAAAGCACTATGCATAAAAGATTTTTGTAAAACGGCAAAGATATAAAATATAAAAAGTTAAATTCAAAAAAGTATGATAGTAAAAAAAATACAAGAAACGTACCTGGAAAATAAAAGGGTTCTTCTGAGGGTAGATTTTAATGTTGCGGTTGAAAAAGGGAAAGTCAAAGAAAAATTCAAAATAGAAGCTGCCAAAGAAACATTGCATTATCTTTTGGAAAAAAAATGCAAAGTAGCAGTAATTTCTCATTTTGGCAGGCCGGAAGGTAAACCGAATCCGGAATTTTCTTTGCAGCAAATTAAAGATGACATTCAAAAAATATTAGAAGCAAAAGTTTTTTTCATAAAAGATTGCCTTTCAGATGAAATAAAAAACGAACTTGATGTGCTAGGGGAAAATGAATTTTTGCTTTTGGAAAATGTGAGATTTTATCCAGGAGAAGAAGCTAATGATGCAAGTTTTGCTCAAAAATTGGCTTCTGATTTTGAAATTTTCATTAATGATGCTTTCAGCGTGTGCCATCGTGATCAGGCTTCAGTAACAAGTATTGCAAAAATCATACCGAGCTATGCCGGTTTTTGGCTCCAAAAAGAAATTGAAGAAATGGAAAAGATTAAAAATAATTTTGAAAGTCCGGCTGTAGCAATCATCGGAGGCGCTAAAATTGAAACAAAATTGCCGGTCATCAGGTTTTTCGAAGAAAAATACGACAATGTTTTGGTTGGCGGGAAAATTGCCAATGAAGCATTGGACCAAAATATGCAATTTAGCGAAAAAGTTGTTTTGCCAACTGACTTTATCGATGAAAGGCTGGATATTGGCCCGGAAACCTTGGAAAAATTTAAAAACATTATAAAAGGAGCAAAAACCATAGTTTGGAATGGGCCAATGGGTAAGTTTGAAGAAGAAAAATATGCCAATAGCACCAATGAGATTCTGGAGGAAATTTTAAATAGCCAAGCCTATGTTGTAGTTGGAGGCGGCGAAACTCTGGAAGTTTTAGAAAAAAATAATGCTTTAAATAAAGTTAGTTTCGTTTCAACCGGCGGGGGCGCTATGCTGGAATACTTAAGTGGCAACAGAATGCCAGGAATTGATTTGCTGCTAGAGTAGTTTTCCTGTCTAGTTGTCCGGAAATGTGGTATAATTTAAGCGTACAACAAAAATTTAAATTTAAATTATGAAAACACCTCAATTTGAAAAAGGCAATGTTTTAATGTACGGGCAAAGCACACCTATTGGAGAAATGAAAAGAATCAATGTTGTTTCATTGGTAAATCTTTTCTTTTCCAAGATGTTATTGCTTGTAGGCATAATTTTGATCTTGCTCAATAATTTCAATGTTATTGAGCCGGGAAGTTATTTTGGAGCGCCTAACTTTGTGACTGTTATTGTTTTTTCTATCGGTATCTTTATTAATTTTTTGTGCATACCGTATCTGTATTTTTCAAGCTTTAAAAATTTTAAGGCAGAAAATGATTTTTGGGACCAGGAAACTTTTTGGATTTTACCCTTGTTTTTTTTCGGAACATTTTTTCTGTACGCGAGCCAGCTGGACTATTCTTTTGTCATGTTTATAATATCTCTGCTGCTTATATCAATCATCCATCTGAATTTTTTCTATGCATCTCAAAAAATAATAACGGTTAATGTCGAAAAGACGCTTTCGGATTGCTATCAATATAATCTCAGTTTAAAATATCTGACTGCTTATTATACCTTGCTCCTGTTTTTGCTAGTAACTTATAATCCTTTGCAAGAAATGTTTATTTGGATACGTTTGCATGCATAAATTAAATAATTTAAATTTGAGCATAATTATGGCAAAAATCGCAGAAATTAGAGGCAGGGAAATATTGGATTCAAGGGGCAATCCAACAGTTGAAGTTGAAGTAGTTTTGAATGATGGCACGGTTGGCATAGCAGCGGTTCCTTCAGGCGCCTCAACCGGAAAGTTTGAAGCCTTGGAACTTCGGGACGGAGACGCAAAAAGATACGGCGGCCTGGGCGTTCTTAAAGCTGTAGAAAACGTAAACACAAAAATCCGGGAAGCGCTTATCGGTAAAGATGCTTATGAACAATCGTCTATTGATGAAATAATGCTGGAACTCGACGGTACGGAAAATAAATCCAGTTTGGGAGCTAACGCCATATTAGGAGTATCATTAGCGGTTTGTAGAGCAGCGGCTTTATCAAAAAAGATGCCACTTTATATGTATATAAATGAAATTTCAGAACTAAAAGTGAAGCCGAAACTGCCAATGCCAATGTTTAATGTTTTGAATGGAGGAAAACATAGTGATAGCGGACTTAGCATTCAAGAGTTTAAAATAGTTCCAACCGGCATAAAGAAATTTTCCGAACAGCTTCGGTCGGGCAGTGAAATTTTTCACACCCTAAAGAAAATAATTGAATCATTGGGGCAAAGCAGCGGCGTTGGTGATGAAGGCGGATTTTCTCCAAAATTAGAAAGCAACACTTACGCTCTGGAACTTATTAACCAGGCAATTATTGAAAGCGGTTATAAACTGGGTCAAGAGGTTAATTTGGGGATAGATGTGGCAGCCAGCAGTTTCTATAAGGAAGAAGAAAAGCATTATACCTTAAAGCCCGAAGGAGTTAATCTTGAAAGGGAACGCATGATTTCCATGTATCGGGATTGGATTGATAAATATCACGTAGTTTCAGTTGAAGATGGTTTAGCAGAAGACGATTGGTTGGGCTGGGCAATGATGACAGAAAAAATTGCACGAAAACCGATCTTGTCCGGCATTGCCAAGGATATCCTAAGTGAGAATATATTAATAGGTGATGATCTTTTGGTTACGAATGTCAAAAGGTTAGAACGTGCTATTCAGGAAAAAGCCTGCAATGCGGTTCTTATAAAAGTCAATCAAATCGGAACGCTTTCAGAAACGCTGGATTGCATACGTTTGGCCAAAAAAAATAAATTCAAAATAGTCATTTCGCATAGAAGCGGTGAAACAACAGATGATTTTATCTCTGATCTGGCAGTTGGCACGGCGGCCGAATTTATGAAATCCGGCTCATTGTCTCGGGGCGAAAGGCTCTGCAAATATAACAGGCTCATGAAGATTGAAGAAGAAATTAAATAATACAGAAAAACACAGAATAAAACAGAATAGCACGGATACACGGAATTTTTCTGTGTCATTCCGTAGGTTTCTGTGTAATTCCGTGAGAACAATTATGAAAGTATTGTGTATCGGTTCAGTTACAAAAGATATATTTTTTCCCGTAAAAGGTGCAACTATAATAGATACGCCGGATGATCTTTTGTCGCAAAAAAAAATAGCTTTTGAATTAGGCGCCAAATTGCACAGTGACGGCAGATATGAAACATTGGGCGGCTGTTCGGTTAATGTAGCTTCGGGCTTGGCCAGACTGGGCGAAGAAGCAGGTTGCTATGTTTCAGCGGGAGATGATGAAATTGGAAAGTGGGCCAAAAAAGAACTAGCGAAATTAAAAATTGATACTGGTTTATTTAAAACTTTTCCTGGAATTTACAGCGATCTCTCGGCGATTGTTGTCGATGAAAATACGGGAGAAAGAACGATTTTTTCCAATCACAGCGCCAGTGAAAAGTTAGAAGTGAAAAAAGATGAAATCGGGAATCCGGAATGGATTTTTATCAGTGATTTGAGCGGGGATTGGAAAAAAAATCTTGACACTATCATCGCAGTTGCTGAAGAAAAGAAAATCTGCTTGGCTTTTAATCCAAGACAAAAAGCGCTGGAAAATGATATTCAGAAAAACATTCAAGCCATTTCCGTTATGGATATTCTTTTTGTTAACAAGGATGAAGCTATAAATATTATTTCCTCAAAAGAAGGAGACAAGCGAAATGAGTATTTGAATGATGAAAAATACTTGATTGAGGAGTTGAAAAAAATTGGTCCGAAAATTATTGCATTGACTGACGGTGTCCGCGGAGCCTGGGGTTTTGATGGGGAACAAATTTTACATGTAGATGCACTGTTGAGAAAAGCTGTTGACAGTACAGGTGCTGGCGATGCTTTCGCCAGTGGATTTTTAGCAGCTCATCTCAAAGGCAAGGATTTAGGAGAAGCTTTAAAATGGGGAATTATTAATAGTAGCAATTCGGTGACGGAATATGGCGGGCAAAAAGGACTACTCAGTGAACAAGAAATTATTTTGTTGGCAGATAAAGTTAAAATTGAAATATTATAGTTTAGTGTAATAATAAAGTTTTTTTAATTTCTAATTCTCAATTTTGAATTTCTAA
>CAZFCX010000003.1:9778-10691 GCA_964517825.1 uncultured Bdellovibrionales bacterium | reverse complement strand
TTTTGGCCATTTGTCATTCAGGAATTGGGATTTTATTAGAAATTAGATATCAAAAATTAGTAATTTATTGAGTATGTCTCTTTTTTCTAAAATATTTTCAGGGTCATCTTCTGAATATTATCTGGCTTTGGATGTCGGCACTGAAGTTGCCAAAGCCATGGTTTTTCAAGTTAACGCCAAGGAAAAAATCGGCACTGTTATTGGCGTGGGCAGAGAAAAACAGAAAAAAGGAAATATGCAAAGCGGCGCAGTTTCTGATATTTCCGGAGTTATTAAAACATGCCAGATTGCTATAGGAAAGGCTTTAGAAAACGCTGGAATTAAAAAAGTAAAAAAAGCGATTGTAGGGATTGCGGGAGAATTGGTAAAGGGCACTACAACAACTGTGCACTATGAGCGCGGAAATCCTGATTCTCGAATTGATTTTCCGGAACTTAAAAATATTATTCAAAAAGTTCAGGCCAAGGCCTATGAGCGCATACAACAGCAAATCGAATGGGAAACCGGGCAGGATATTGAGGTCAGGCTTATTAATGCGGCCATTGTAGATGTGCGTATTGACGGTTACCAGGTATCAAATCCTATAGGTTTTCAAGGCAAAGATGTTTCGATTGGAATTTTTAATGCCTATGCTCCCATGATCCATCTTGGTGCTTTGCAAACTATTGCTGATGAGCTAAAAATTGATTTACTGAGCATTGCTGCCGAGCCATATGCGGTTGCCCGCAGCATAGATTATGAAGATGCTTTGGATTTCAATGCTATTTTTATTGATGTTGGAGGGGGAACAACTGATATTGCTGTTGTGCGCAACGGGGGTCTGGAAGGAACAAAAATGTTCGCTTTTGGAGGAAGAGCTTTTACAAAAAAACTGGCCCAAGAACTCAAAATAGATTTTGACGAAGCTGAAGAA
>CAZFCX010000003.1:0-9647 GCA_964517825.1 uncultured Bdellovibrionales bacterium | reverse complement strand
GGTTGAACTTTCCTTGTCGGAGTTTGCGGATAATGATGTTTTGCCTTCCAAAATTCTTTTGTGCGGAGGAGGATCTGGATTGCCTGGAATTAAAAAAATCCTGCTATCTTCAAACTGGTTGCATGATTTGCCTTTTGCAAAAACTCCAACAGTCAGCTATTTACAACCCAAAGACGTTACGCGAATTCAAGATAAAACAAATGAACTTAGAAACCCGCAAGATGTGACGCCGATGGGGTTGGCTAACCTGGTTCTGGATGTAACTTGCGAAGAAAAAATAATGGCTGGCATATTGAGAAGAGTTCTGCAAACAATGCAAGACTAGTAATTCTTTAATAATTACCCAGCCTCGACTCGCAAGATGATTGCTCGTCGAAGCGAGGCGGGCGAATCAAATACGAATATACTAATGTGTATTCTTGTGAGTTTAAAGAAAAATTAAAATAAAATGCGGATTCGTATATTGGTAAAATATTCGTAATTCGTAGAGAAATCCATGCATCAAACATTTTACATTGATATTGACGAAGAAATTTCTTCAGTTATAGACAGGTTGGACAAGTCTGTAACAACAGAAAACTATTTTGTCGTTCCTGGCAGAGCTATTTTTTTGCAGAGCATTGTAAATCTTAAGTTGTTGAAACGTGAAGCCGACAAATTAAACAAAAAAGTTATTTTAGTAACGCAAGATGAAATTGGAATTTCTATGGCAGAAAAAGCAGGAATTGAGGTGCATGTATCCTTGGAAGAAACGGATAATAAGCAGGACAAAAAAAATAGCTCTGATGAAAAAATAGTTTCTGACAGATATTCTGATGAAAATGAATCAATAAAGGAGTTGGAATTAAGCAGCTATGGAAATAAAGATAAGCAAAAAAGATTAAAAAACATAGGTTCAACGGATTATTATCAATCTTCCCTGAATGCAAAAGAAGAAAACTCTCTAGATGAAAAAGAAAATTTAGTTCAGCATATAAAAATAAGCTCATCTGACACGCCACTGAAGAGCGTAGGAAATAGCATAGAAAAAAAACCTTTGGAAAGCATTTTGCAAGGAAAAAAAATCAAGCCTTCCATTTATAGCAATAGCCTGTCCCAGCCACAAGCAAATTATAAAAAAACATTGTCAAATTCCCCCGGTTCTCCAGGCAGTGGTTTTTTAAGGGAACATCCTTATTCTGGAAAAATAGCTCCACATAAAGAAAGAACTTTAGAAAAAATGTTTTCTAATGACAGACAAAAAGAAGAAAATTTGCAGACTGAAGTCAATATTCCGAAAAAAAGGGAAGGAAAAGCCAAAAAAATAATCATCCCTTTCTTCGTTTTTTGCTTCCTTGCCTTTGGCGTAGTTGCTGCTTATCTTTTAGTGCCAAGCGTTGAAATTGCCATTAAGCCCAATGTATTGAAGGATAAAATTGATATTAGCGTGCAGGCGTCTGCTGATATTGATTCTGACGGAGTTTCTAAAGTTTCTCTCAGAAAGATTGAAAAAACAGAAGAATTTTCTTTGACCCATGAAGTTACAGGGCGAAGTGAAAGTTCCGGTAAAAAAGCTAGTGGCAAATTGGTTATTTATAATGAATTCAGCTCATCTGCGCAAACTCTTGTAGCTACAACAAGGCTGGAATCTTCAAATGGAAAAATTTTTCGTATAACCAAGAATATTATTGTGCCCGGCACGACGATTGTAGGCGGTTCAGCGCAGCCGGGGGCTATAGAAGTTGATGTTGTGGCCGATCAGCCGGGTGACGATTATAATATCGAACCCGATAAGTTCACTATCCCCGGATTTTCCGGCAGTCCAAAATTCAACAAATTTTACGCTAAATCTTCAGAGGCTTTTTCTGGAGGATCACTAGATGGAAATGACGGAGAAGCAGTTGTCAGCCAAAAAGATCTTGATGATGCGAAAACAAAAGCCGAGGCTGCTCTAAATGAAAAAATAGAAGAATCAACTAAATCAGAAATACAACCAGATGAAGTCGTCTTACCGGATATGCAAAACATAACCATAGAAAAATCGGCTTCTGATGCTAAAATTGGAGACATAACCAACTCTTTGAGTTATAATGTGTCTGCAAAATTCATTGTTTTCGTATTTTCACAGAAAGATGTTGAAAAAATAATTTTAAATTCGCACCAGGATGCTGAAAATGCCAGTGAAAGTGTTTCTAAAATAGAATATGGCGGAATAAACGTGGATTTTGAAAAATTGACAGCTGAAATGAAGATCCTCGCTGAAGTGGCAATAATCCCAGAAATTGATACTGAAAAAATAAAAAAAGAAATTCTCGGAAAAGACATGGATCAGCTATCGGATATTCTTAGCAAATATTCTTATATAAAAAATGCCGATGCCCATTTTTCACCAAGTTTTATGTCTCATGTGCCTCAATTTTCTCAGAGAGTGATTGTTACAGTTGATGAAAAAATGGAATAATATATTAAAAAGAGCTTTAAATCGCTAAAAAATAAAAAACAAAAATCATAGCTCTGGGCCTGATGATAAAAATTGACTTTATAGATGATTATGGCGGGGTGTTTTTCTGGTAGGGTTGACAAAAATTCGGTATCTTGTTAAGATTAATTCACGTTTTTAAAACAACTAAATAGCTTATCCAGCATAGAGGTTTTTACTATTTGAATTTTCACGAATGAGGATAGTCTTCTGGAAGTAGCCCCCTCTATTTTTATGTTGTAAATTAAAGCAAAATATGACCCAAAAAGAGGAAAAGGAATTAATAAAATTTGAAGGAGTGGTGGTGGAAACACTGCCTAGCACTACATTTAAAGTGCAACTCGACAATGGCCATGAAATTTTAGCTCATATTTCAGGCAGGATGAGAGTAAACTACATCAGGCTTTTGCCTGGAGACAGAGTGTTGGTTGAAATGAGCCCTTATGATTTAACTAAAGGCAGAATAACACATAGATTATAAATATGAAGGTACGAGCATCTGTTAAAAAAATTTGTGCTAAATGCAAGATAGTGAAACGTAGAGGAAAAATCTATGTAATTTGCAGTACGCCAAAGCATAAGCAAAGACAAGGATAATTAAAATAATCGCGAATGCCTAAACGAATGCATTCGAATTAATTTGTTTAAACATTAGCGACAACTTGAAAATATGATTAGAATTTCCGGAATCAATCTTCCTGATGATAAAAAAATAGAAGTTGCCTTAACCTATATTTTTGGCATAGGAATTTCAACTAGTCGAAAAATTTTAAATTTGCTCGGAATAAATCCGGATGTTCGCGTCAAAGATATTTCTGCTGAAGATGCAAACAGGCTGCGCAACGAAATAGAAAAGAAATACAGGGTAGAAGGAGAACTCAAACATGAAGTCAAAACCAACGTCAAGCGCTTAAAGGAAATAGGAAGCTATCGGGGAATCAGACATAGCCGTGGTTTGCCGACAAGAGGCCAAAGAACCAAAACAAACAGTCGCACAGTCAGAGGTAATGTCAGGAAAACAATGGGTAGCGGCCGCAGAACAGAATCTAAAACATAAAATTCCAATGAACGCGGATGATTGATAAATGTATTCGAGTTAATTTGTTTTAAATATTAGAGATAATTTGCGAATATGACTGAAATTAAAACAACTGAAGAAGTTATTGAGAAAACAGAACAAACAGTGTCTGTTGTTGCTGATGCGGAAAAAAGTTCTCAAGTTAGCGAGGAAAAAGCTTCTGAAGCTGAAATTAAAAGAAAGAAGAAAAAAATCAAGAGGCAGGTAAGCAAAGGACAAGCGCATATTAAATGCACCTACAACAATACTATGGTTATGATTTCCGATATGACCGGAGGAATATTGGCCTGGTCCAGCTCCGGATTGCTTGGTTTCAAAGGCGCTAAAAAAGCAACGCCCTATGCCGCGACTCAGGTTGTGCAGGATGTAACAGAGAAAGTTAAAAAATATGGAGTAAAAGAATTGGAAGTTTTTGTTCGGGGAGTTGGCAGCGGACGTGAATCTTCGATAAGATCACTTGCAAATAGGGGATTTGAACTTGTGGCAATTAAAGATGTTACGCCTATTCCACACAATGGATGCCGACCGAAGAAACCGAGAAGAGTTTAAAAAAGTTAAAAGTTAAAAATGAAAAGTTAAAAGTCTGAAAATTATTAAAAAATGTCGCGTAGCGGCTCTATAATTTTGAACTTTTAACTTTAAACTTTGAATTATATAGTATGGCTAGAGATTTAATGGGATCAAAATGCAAAAGATGCCGCCGAGCTGGGGAAAAACTTTTTCTGAAAGGCGACAGATGTGATAGCGGCAAATGCGTTATGGTTAAACGCCCATATGCGCCGGGTGTTCATGGAAAAAGTATTTCCAGAGGCTTAAGTGAATATGGCAAGCAATTGGCTATGAAACAACGCATCAAACGCATATATGGCATTCTTGAGAGGCAGTTTAGAAAGCATTATGAAGAAATTGAAAATAAGCCGGGTGTCACAGGAGATTTGCTGATGGAACGTTTGGAAATGCGCCTGGATAATGTTGTAAGAAGAATTGGCTTTGCCAATTCTCCGATTCAAGCCAGGCAATTGGTTAGTCACGGAGCTTTTCTGGTTAATAACAAAAAAAATACTATTCCGTCTTATCGGGTGAAAATTGGAGATGTTGTCAGCATCAAAGAATCAAAAAAAGATAATGAATATTTTAAGAATCAGATCCAGCTGTTGAAAAATAAAAAGAATTTTCCGCGTTGGATACAATTTGATCAAGCTACATTGGAAGCAAAAGTGATTGCTCAGGTTTCCAGGGAAGACATAGGTATCCACGTTGATCCGCAAATGGTGGTTGAAGCTTACTCACGTTAATATTTTTAGTTAATAATATTTTATTCGCACACCCCCTACTTATTGGGGTTTGTGGAGCGAAAAACTTAAATTTTTAATAAAAACATATGCTTTATGGAAATTCCATAATTCATTTGTTCTAAAGAGGATATGCAGACAGTGTCAATTCCTCAAAAACCCAAATATACTCCTATCGATGAAAAAAGCGGAGTATTTGAAATTCCAGGTTGTTATCCTGGTTATGGCATGACTTTAGGCAATGCGCTTCGACGCGTTCTTTTGGCTTCTCTTGAAGGGGCGGCTGTTACTTCTGTTAAGATAAAAGGAATTTCTCATGAATTTTCAACTCTGGATGGCGTAATGGAAGACGCAGTGCAGATAATTTTGAACCTTAAGAAAATTAGATTCAAAATGCACAGCGATGAGCCTGTGAAGGTAAGCCTTAAATTTAAAGGCGAAGGAAAGGGTACAGCCAAAGAAATCAAGTGACCTTCTTCTGTGGAAGTTGTCAACAAGGATCAGCTGATTGCAACAATTACTGACAAGAAAACAGAATTAGAAATGGAACTGGAGATTTCCAAGGGTCTGGGTTATGTGCCTATAGAACAGCAGGAAAGACCAGATAAGGAAATTGGCGTAATAGCTATCGATGCTGTCTATACCCCTATCAAGCGCGTCAATTATGAAGTGGAGAATATGCGCGTTGGAAAAAGAACGGATTACAATAAAATTACGCTGGAAATAGTGACTGACGGAAGCATTACTCCTGAAGAAGCCTTTAAAAAAGCCGTCTCTATTTTAGTTGAGCAATTTTCGGTATTGGGAGGAATAGAAGTTATTGAAAAAGACAAGGAATCAGAAAAAACGGAAGAAAATGTGGAGGAAGCAGAAGAAATAACCGAAGAAGAAATTGATCCGCTGAAAATCAAAGTCGTAGATCTCAAGAATCTTTCCACCAGAACGCTGAATGTTTTGGAGGCCGGCAAGATTGTTAAGGTTAAAGACATTGTAAAACATAGCGAAGAAGAGCTCAGGGCATTGGAAGGAATGGGCGACAAAGGCATTAAAGAAATTAAAAAATCAATCGGAGAATTCGGAATAACACTGAAGCAATAAATTAAAAAATCAAAAATCAAAAATCAAAATTTAGGAATTCGCTTCGCTCATAATTTATAAAAATGTCGCGTAGCGACTCCATAATTTTACATTTTGACTTTTAAATTTTGAATTGTTTATGAATCATTTAGTAAAAGGAAGAAAATTCAGTCGGGTTAAAAAAGTAAGAGTGGCGCTTTTCAAAACGCTCCTCGGCAGTTTGATTATGAAGGAAAAAATCACAACAACGGAAGCGAAAGCCAAAGAAATTAAGCCGATGATTGACAAAATAATTACCAAAATCAAGAAATTTTCCAAGAATGAATCCAAAAAAATTGCTGTTATCAGAGAGCTGAGAAAAGAATTGCCGCTCATAGCTGTTAAAAAACTTTCCGGAGATTTTTCCAAAAAGTTCTCTGGTCGCAACAGTGGATATACCCGGATTATAAAAATAGCCCAAAGAAAAAGTGATGGAGCCAGAATGGCAGTAATTGAATTTGTATAAACTATAATTTTATGATTAAGCGAGAAAAAATAACTTTTGATGCAAATGGCAAAGTGTTGGGACGTTTAGCAACGGAAATTGCTAAGGTTTTGAGCGGTCGAAACAAAGTGGATTACGTTTCGAATATTGATGGCGGTGATTTTGTCATGGTTGTTAATTCGGACAAAGTTCGGGTAACCGGCAACAAGGCCAGCGGAAAAGTTTATCATCATTTCAGCGGTTATCCGGGCGGAATCACTTCGGTTGTATTTAAGGATCAAATGAAAAAAGATTCCCGAAAAATCATTAAAAGCGCAGTGTTTGGAATGTTACCTAAAAATAATCTGCGCAGCAAGATGATGCTCAGACTCAAGATATATAAAGGCGCAGAGCAGGAAGGAAAAAAAGTCGAAGCAACAAAATAATTTATACATAATAAAGATATGGCAGTAAAAAAAGCTACAACTGAAAAAAAGGAAAAGATTGTTAAGAAAACAAAAACCGTAAAGCCAAAAGCCGAGAAGGTTGTTAAGCCTGCAAAAGAAAGCAAGGCTGTCAAAGCTAAAGCAGAAAAAATTGTTCCGAAAGCCGCGAAAGTTGTCAAAGAAACTCCAGTTAAAGCTGAGAAAACTGAGAAGGCTGAAAAGACTGCAAAAAACATCACTCAAAAATATTTCTCCGCGATTGGACGTCGTAAAACATCTGTTGCTCAGGTTCGCCTTTTTGAAAATGAGAATGCTGCTGATGGTGATCTTATTGTTAATGAAAAAAAGCTGAAGGAATATTTTCCGGTTGCTTTGCAACAAAACAATATTCTGGCACCTCTTAAAGCCGTTGGAATGCACGGAAAATTTAGCATGACGGTAATTGTCCGTGGCGGAGGAACAACTGGTCAGGTTGAAGCCGTAAGATTGGGCGTATCGCGCGCATTGGTTGAATTTGATGAAAAACTAAAAAAATCTCTCAAAGGTTTAGGTTTTATGACTCGTGATTCTAGAAAAGTTGAAAGAAAGAAAGCCGGTCTCAAGAAAGCCAGAAAGAGCCCACAATGGAGCAAGCGTTAAAAATATCAATACTTTCTATACTCAAAAAACGCCTCAAATAAGGCGTTTTTTGTCGCACAAAATTTTAGTATTGACAGATAATACTTTTATTGCTATAATTAAAAGTTCTGTTTAAATTTTAAATTAAACAGGCAAAAAAGTTCCTTGAAAGTTTCAAGGCAAATAAAGCAGCGCAGTGCGCAGAAAGGTGGCAAAAGTTATGGAAAGCAATGCAATTTTGAAGTTGACGGGAGTTTTACCTAAATCTTTAGCACAGCTACATACAATTGTTAAAGATGCTAAAACTGTTAGTGATGGTAAAAAATATGTTTCTATTTTGAAATCATCTCTTGATGAAGGGTATGAAACATATACCGTTACGCTCGGAATAAATTTTAGAATATTGTTAGAAAGAGGTAGAGGTAGAAGCGAAAAGGAAAATAATTTTTTTTCTTATCTTCCATCCGCAATGTTTCATTCAGTTTTGCGCACCATAGATCCGAATATCCTTTGTGAAGGTGAAAACTTTGTAGTTCCTGCTAATGAAAAAACAGCAGAAAACATAATCAAACGTGAATCAGAGGAGAAGTTCGAATATCTGTGCGATACTTTATACAAATTGATTTTCGAGATATT
Source organism: uncultured Bdellovibrionales bacterium (assembly GCA_964517825.1). Classification (GTDB taxonomy): domain Bacteria; phylum Patescibacteriota; class Minisyncoccia; order Moranbacterales; family GWC2-37-73; genus JAKLIP01. Next base: position 1,579 of record CAZFCX010000003.1, on the reverse strand, counting down.
TGGGGATAAAAGTACCAAAACTGACTGTAATATTTATTATGTCAGTGCAATTGGAACTCAACTTGCTTCTTCTTTGGGCAGTGAAATTCAATTGATTCCTACTCAATTATCCAAACATAGTCTTGAAAATGATTTTAGCGGTTTTGCTTATCGCGGAAAAAGTGAAAAAATTTCCTTATTGGTTAAAAAAATCGAAATGTTGTGTAAAGATTATTTAGTATGGTACGAGAAGCGCAAAGAAGAAATTATGGCGCTGGTTCCTGAAGGATAAAATAAACTTGTCTTGAAACAACTAAGACCCCGAAGTTTAAAAAACTTCGGGGTTATTTTTTTATAAAACAGCTCAAAAAGGCATTAATTTTAAGGGACTTGACAGTTTTTTTGAGTCTGATAGAATAATATCACGTGTAAAATTCGTATTCTTAATGTACTAAAACATCTGAGAAAACTAGTTGCACAAGTGAATAAAAATAGCGGGTGAGTTCGGGACCTATTTTTTGTATGTCCTGAAATTTTCAACCGCAGTAAGCGGTTTTTTTGTTGGGAATTCTCTACGAACTACGAATCAGTACGAATGTACTAATGTGAATTGAAAGAATCTTTTTACAAAAGAATAAAATCCTGAATTTTATTCGTATACTCGTAAAAATTCGTAATTCGTAGAGACCACTAGTTTAAGTGCTGAAATCAGAGGATATAATAAGAATATTATTGTAATCTCAATTTTCCGCAGTAATATTGAAACTTAACAATTTAGGTCTATTCATGAACACGTGTAGTAGCTATGGATGTGCGGAGAAGCTACTGGGCGCAGCCTTTCATGATAGTCAATAAGTAGGTTAAAAAGACCAGTGCGAAGCACTGGAATTTCTAATTTCTAATTTCTAATTTCTAATCAATTTCTAATTAAAAAATTTCCTAATGTCTAAAACTTTTAGTCATTGGTTATTTAAAAAATTGGGATTTGATTAGGAATTAGGAATTCTTAATTGGTCATTCTGATGCAAAAGTATTGGCAAAAGATAAATTTAAAAGTAATTAATAAGTGATTGTTAATTGCTAACCGTTAAATAAAGAAAGGTTACTTAACGTATATGGTGAATGCCTTGACTGAAATAAGCGATGAAGGACGCAGCTGGCTGCGATAATCTTTGGGGAGCTGTTAAGCAAGCTTTGATCCAGAGGTCTCCGAATGGGGCAACCCTCTCCTTTATGGAGAATCGCAAACTTAATTCATAGGTTTGTGAAGCGCACCCTGGGAATTGAAACATCTTAGTACCAGGAGGAAAAGAAATCAATTGAGATTCCGCTAGTAGTGGCGAGCGAACGCGGAAGAGTCTCCAGCTTTTAGCAATTTTGTTAGCAAAATCCTTTGGAAAGAGGAACCATAGCGGGTAATAGTCCCGTATGCGAAAACCATTTTGTGGAACTAAGGCTGGGAAAAGTAAAACGGGACCGGAGAAATCCTGTTTGAACATGGGAGCACTACTCTTCCAAGACTAAATATTATTTCAGATCGATAGTGAACTAGTACCGTGAGGGAAAGGTGAAAAGCATCCCGGTGAGGGAGGTGAAATAG
>CAZFCX010000002.1:12829-32792 GCA_964517825.1 uncultured Bdellovibrionales bacterium | reverse complement strand
GTGATAAAACGACTTGCAAAAAATAAATTTTTAAATGAAAAACCGACTGAGTCAGTAGCTGCGGCGGCTTTTATAATTTCTTTGGCCGGCATTGGCAGCCGGCTTTTGGGACTGTTTCGTGACCGCATTTTGGCTGGGCAGTTTGGTGCGGGTGACACACTGGATGCCTATTATGCCGCTTTTCGTATTCCGGATTTGATCTATAATCTGATTATTGTCGGTGCACTCAGTGCGGCTTTTATTCCTGTTTTTACCCAGCTGATTACGGAAAAAAGGGAAGAGGATGCCTGGAAGTTGTCTTCTGGAATTTTAAGTTTGCAAATTGGCCTCACGGGCGTGTTGCTTGTTATTCTGGCAATTTTCACGCCGCAGCTTATGCATTTGGTGACACCCGGATTCAGTGGTGAAAAAATGGAACTCACCATAATGTTGACTCGCATTATGTTTTTAAGTCCATTTTTGTTGGGGATTAGTGGAATTTTTGGCGGCATTTTGGTTTCTTTCAAAAAATTTCTTATCTATTCTTTAGCGCCGATTTTCTATAATATCGGTATCATCATTGGCGCAGTTTATTTTGTGAAACTTTGGGGGCCGATCGGTTTGGCTTGGGGTGTGGCACTCGGAGCGGCGCTGCATATGCTGATTCAATATCCATCCGTCAAAATTTCCGGGTTTAGTTTCCGTCCTGCCTTGATAGAAGCACTAAAAAACTCTGGCGTGCGCAAAGTTTTAAAACTCATGATCCCGCGCACCATGACTATTGCTGTGAGTCAGATAAATTTCATGATTATAACAATTTTTGCATCAACTTTAGCGGCCGGCAGTTTGGCGGTTTTCAATTTTGCCAACAATATCCAAAGCGCGCCACTCGGACTTTTTGGAATTTCATTTGCGATTGCAGTTTTTCCATCGCTCAGTGCCTATGCCGCGCAAAAAAAAGAGCAGGAGTTTATCAGTGCTTTTTCTAAAACTTTCCGGCAAATTTTATTTTTTATTATTCCGGTTAGTGTTTTTATTTATGTTTTGCGTGCTCAGATCGTGCGTTTGGCGCTGGGGTCGGGAAAATTCGACTGGAACGACACCATATTAACCTTTCAAATTCTGGGTCTCTTGTCGGTCAGTCTTTTGGCACAAGCACTCTTGCCGCTCCTGGTCAGGTCTTTCTATGCTTTGCAAAACACAAGAACGCCGCTCTATATTGCTTTGGTCAGCGAGGCAGTAAATTTAATAACTGTAGTCCTGACAGTGGGTCAATGCGGGATTTTTGGTTTAGCCATTGCTTTTTCTTTTTCCAGTTTTGTAAATTTGGTGCTCCTTATATTCTTCTTGCGCAAAGAGCTTCCTAATATCGATGGAAAAACAATTTTTGATTCAACTGCCAGAATTGTGGCAGCCGCACTGGTTGGCGGCGGGATAGCGCAAATTGCCAAATATATCGTGGGATCGCAAGGAGAACTCGACACTTTCCTGGCAGTTTTGCGACAATTTATGATTGCTGGATTTTTAGGCACCATGGCTTTTGCTGCGGCTAGTTATTTCTTGAAAGTTAAAGAATTTTTCCAATTCAAAGAATCTATCACACGCAAACTTTTCGGCGCCAAGAAAGTTATTCAAGAAGACACAGGGGAAGTGACGGGAATCTAATGGAAATGACAAATTTCAAATGACAAATGACAAACAAATGTAAAGCTTGATTTTATATTGATATTGGAATAAAGTATACAAAAATAGTTCTTATAAAAAGGAGGAAGAAATATGAAAAATGGTTTTATGACAAACATAAGTCAAAAGTCATGGCATTATAGAATTATTGATTATGGCAGAGACGGCATTAGTTTGGCCAGGAATCATCCGGAAACGACCCTTCCGGTATACCTAAACCTGTTGTTTTGGTCAATAATTTGGGTGGCCATCAGGGGATTTTTTATGCTTGTGTTGTTTTTAATAACAGCAGCAGGATATTTGATGGTTCGGTTAACAGCCCCAGTGTTCGTAAGAGCAAAAAATTTTATCGGGAATAGTCAATTCGTTTCCATTTTTCGAAAACCAGTGAAATTTACTGAATAGTTTGATTTTTCAAAAAAGCGGGCGCAGGTGGAAGCATCAGCCCGTTTTTTCTTGATTTTAAAGAATTTTTAGTGTAGGATTGGATTATCGGAAAATTGCTCTTTTACAAAATGCCTTTAAAAAACGTTACAACAAACGAAAGGGGTGTAGCTTATGAACAAAAAAGATAAAAAAGTACGAGAACAAATAATTCATGAAGCGAACAAGTCTCTTGCTATTTTGGGAAGATCATTTGTTCGACACGGAAGTGGACATTTTGTATCTCTTGGTTTATTGCCGAAAAAAAGGAGGCGACGCAATGCTAAGTGAGAAAGAAAAGCGCGCTCTTTATGAGAAATGGGATGAATTTGAAAAAAATCAGCCAGATGAAATAATGTGTGGCAAACTGATCAATGGTGAAGAGTTGATTTTGAAAAAAACAAAAATTCATGGAGTTTCCGTATATGTGTCAAGACCTATAGAGCTGGTACCTTGGCTCAAAAGTTTTGATGAAAGCAAAATCACAAAAAATCCAAGTTTTTTTAAAAGACTTCTTCACACTTTTTTCTAAAGAAAGGGGGTAATGCTATGTTATGCGAAGAAGATGATTTTCAGGGTATTGAGCATTTTTCAAAAGAAGATCAAGAAAAAATCAAAGCTGTGAGGGTAAAAGCCAGAGAATGCATTAATATGCTTAAAACTAGATATCCCAATGATTCTATGTTTAAAATTCTTATTGAGAGGATTGAGCCTAGACACATTAATGCACAAGATAAATTTGAAGCGATAGTAGATGAATTTTTCCAAGAAATGGAAATTGAAACACGCTTAAGAAAAGCGGAAATAAGAGCTTTTTTGCCTAAAAAAGTCACGCTTTTTGGGCAAAACATAAAAATCGCTATTAGTACATTGAGAAAAAAAGATAGATATGTTTTTTTAGAGAAAAATTGAAGTAAAACTTGTTCAAATCACAACGGGTATAGATGGAAGCATCGCCCGTTTTTTATTTGGCTTGATTTTAGGCTTTATTTAATATAGAATAAGTTGTATATTAATCAAAAAAATGTTCTTTCAAAAATAAAGGAGAAGCACATATGAAAATTTTGATAATAGGTAGTGGCGGCAGGGAACATGCGTTAGCATGGAAAATCGCACAATCACCAAGAGTATCAGAACTTTATGTTGCACCAGGAAATGGTGGAACAAGTAAGGTAGCGAAAAATATTTCCATAGAAGCTACAGATATAGAAAGTCTGGTAAAATTTGCGAAAGAAAACTCCATTGACCTTACGGTTGTCGGACCGGATGATGTTTTAGCGCTTGGCATCGTTGACGTTTTTCAGAGTCGTGGGCTATCTATTTTTGGTCCTACCAAAGCATCCGCCGAGATTGAATCTTCTAAAGCATTTGCCAAACAATTGATGTGGGATGAAAATATCCCAACAGCATCAGGTAATATTTTCAGTGATTACGATTTAGCTCTTGATTTTATTAGAAAGCATGGCGCTCCAATAGTTGTGAAAGCAAGCGGGTTAGCTTTAGGAAAGGGTGTTTATCCGTGTAACACACTTGATAAAGCCGAAAATGCTTTAGCAGAAATTATGTTGGAACGCGTGCATAAAGATGCAGGCAATGAAGTGGTGATTGAAAATTTTCTTGAAGGACAAGAAATTTCAATACACGCTTTCTGCGATGGGAAAACATCAGTCTTATTTCCTTCTGCGCAAGACCATAAACCCGTATTTGATGGTGATAAGGGGAAAAACACAGGGGGCATGGGAACAATTGCTCCTATACCGTGGGTAACTTCAGATATTATGCAATTCGGACAACATGTTGTCACTTCAACGTTAGATGCACTTTCCAAACGCAAGAAACCATTTATTGGTTGTCTCTATCCTGGAATTAAGATGACTCCAGAAGGACCGATGATACTGGAATTTAATTCAAGATTTGGTGACCCAGAAACTCAATCATACATGCGACTTCTAAAAACTGATATCGTTGATATTTTGGAAGCATGTGTCAAAGGTAATCTTTCTGAATGTAAAATTGAGTGGAATTCTGGTTTTGCAGTGTGCGTAGTTCTTGCTTCTGGTGGATATCCGCAAAAGTATGAAAAAGGAAAAATTATAACTGGGATTGATAAAGCGGAAAAAGTGCCAGGAGTTGTAGTTTTTCATGCAGGCACAAAGCAAATCGAAACACTGAAAACATCTGGTGGCAGAGTTTTGGGAATTACTGCAATTGGAGCAACATTATCTGATGCACTCAAATGTGTTTATGAGGCAGTATCGTTCATTAAATTTGAAGGCATGCATTATCGGAAAGATATTGGCCTAAAATCAATTTTTTAAAGATTTTAAATTACAAGAGGAGTTGGCAAAAGCTGACTCCTCGTTTTATTTTATAAATATTTTTAACAATCAGATGTTTTGCTTTTAATATATCGTTTGTATTATTGCACATTTTGATAGATATGATATAATTGCAATATGAGCAGAAAAAAAGTAATTATATCAAAAAATCTTTTGGAAAAACTTTATTATAAAGAAAAAAAGTCTAAATACAAAATTGGGGATATTTGTGGTTGTAGTTTTAAAACTGTCTTGAATCGCATGAGAGAATATGGAATGAAGCCACTTTCAAGATCTATAATGCAAAGCACTTATTTAAAAAAGAATTTCAATGGAGATTTAGCAGAAAAGGCATATATGATAGGTTTTAGACTTGGAGATTTAAATGTTTATAAAACAGCTTCACATTCGGAGGTTATTATAGCAAGATGCAATACTACAAATGATACACAAGCAGATTTACTAAAAAAAGTATTTAATAAATATGGCAGAGTGACAGTTTCTAAAGGAAAAAATAAAGCTTTTTCCGTAAATTGTTTTTTAAATGACAGTTTTAATTTTTTAATTCCAAAAAGCTTAAAAGTTCCTGGTTGGATAAATAAAAATAATAAAATTTCATCTCATTTTGCTGCTGGGTATGTAGATGCGGAAGGCAATATAGGCGTATATGACAAAAGGGCACGATTTAAGATTGACACTTATGATAAGCATGTTATTTTTTGGTTCTATAAGTGGTTTAAAAAAAATAATATACAATGTCCAAATCCTATAAAAATTGGGTATGCAGGTCAGATATATTATAAAAATAAAGGATATAAATATAACAAAGATCTTTGGCGAATTAGGGTGAGTGAAAAAAAGTCTCTGTTAAAAATTTTAAAAGTGTTGTATCCTTGTTTAAAGCATGCTAAAAGAAGAAATGATACAAGAAAATCAATCAAAAACATATATGCAAGATCAGCAAAAAGTTAGGAATTTCGCCATATTGGCGCATATTGATCATGGTAAGTCAACATTGGCTGACCGGCTTTTGGAAATGACCGGAACGGTTGAAAAACGCAAAATGAAAGAGCAACTTTTGGATCAAATGGATTTGGAACGGGAAAGGGGAATCACCATAAAACTGCAGCCAGCCCGCATGATGCTGACCAATACAGACTTAAAAAGGACTAATACAGAAATTGGTCCGCAAAAGTCTGTGTCAAGTCTGCATGAGTCAGTGTATGTGCTGAATTTGATTGATACTCCTGGCCATGTTGATTTCGGGTATGAAGTTTCAAGGTCATTAGCGGCAGTTGAAGGCGCGGTGCTTCTGGTTGATGCAACCAAGGGCGTGCAAGCGCAAACTCTTTCCAATTTATATCAAGCCATTGAACAAGGTTTGGAAATTATTCCGGTGGTCAACAAAGTGGATTTGCCTAATGCTAATGCACCAAAAACCAAACAGGAAATCATTCATATTTTGGGTTGCAAAGAAGAAGAAATTCTGGAAGCTTCCGGTAAAACCGGTTTAGGCGTGGAAAAAATTCTTGAAGCAATCGTGGAAAAAATCCCAGCGCCTAGAGGTGAAAAAAACAAACCGCTGCGCGCGCTTATTTGATTCCAAATACGACACTTACAAAGGCGTGCTGGCTTATGTCCGCATCGTTGATGGTGAAGTCAAGCGTGATTCAAAAATTTTAATGATGGCTAATCTTGTGGAAAGCAGCGTGGTGGAAGTCGGCTATTTTAAACCAGAACTAACAACGGCTGAAACTTTGGTCGCCGGGGATATCGGCTATATCGCTACCGGACTCAAAAGCGTGGAACATTGCAGAGTAGGCGATACCATTACGTTGACCAATATGGACCGTATACAGACCAATACGGAAAAAATACAAGCGTTGCCAGGATACAAGGAGGTCAGGCCAATGGTATATGCCGGGTTTTATCCGATTGAAGGCGATACATATAATATTATGCGCGACGCTTTGGAAAAGCTGAAACTCAACGATGCTGCTTTTGTTTTTGAACCGGAAAGTAATTTGGCTCTTGGCAAAGGTTTCCGCTGTGGATTTTTGGGACTTTTGCATTTGGAAATTATCAAGGAACGCCTGGAAAGGGAATTTAATTTTTCTCCGACTATTACCACGCCTAGCGTTGTTTATGAAATTAAGCTGAAAGGCAATGATGAAATTAAAAAAATATATTCAACAGTCCAGATGCCGGACCCTTCATTTTTGGAGGATATTGCCGAGCCATACGTAAAATTAGATATCGTAACGCCGGCCAAATTTTTAGGTTCAATTATGGAACTGATGACTTCTCTTAGGTCAATTTATAAAAATACGGAATATATCGACGCAGAAAGAATTCTTTTGACTTTTGAGGTTCCGCTTATGGACATTATTGTCAACTTTCACGATGATCTCAAGAGCGTTTCTTCCGGTTATGCTTCCATGAGCTATGAAATTATTGGCTATCGCTCATCCGATTTGGTTAAGATGGACATTTTACTTGGCGGGGAAATTGTCGAAGCGCTTTCCCGAATTGTGCCAAAAAGCTGGGCGCACAGGGAAGGCAAACGAGTTGTGGAAAAACTAAAAGATGCCATCCCGCGCCAAAATTTTGTGATTCCGGTGCAGGCGGCGCTTGGCGGCAAAATTATTGCCCGCGAAACTATCCGTCCTTTCCGCAAAGACGTGATTGCCAAGCTTTATGGCGGTGATGTGACCCGCAAAAACAAGCTTTTAGACAAGCAAAAGAAAGGCAAAAAGAAGATGCAAAACAGCGGCAAAGTTAAAATTCCGTCCGAAGCCTATTTGGCAGTTTTAAAACGTTAAAAAACACAAAAACAAAGGTGGACTTGTTTTAAATTTTAGGTATAATTATAAACATGAGTCATAGAAAAAGAAAAAAAATGGCCAAAGTAGTCTGGATCATAATAAGCATCCTGGCAGTTATTTCCATGATCGGTTTTTTGTTCGCGCCTTTTATTCGAATGTATTAAAATGATTAAGGGAAAAAAAATATCTATCGTAATTTTTTTTGTCACAGGCGTGATTTTGACTGTGATCATATCGGCGCGCGCCGTTCAGCAAGCTTATCGTAACCAAAAAATTGAAAAAGAAGTGGAAGCCCTAAAAAAGAAAGCGGAGGACATCAGAAATGAAAACGAAAAAATTCAAAAACAAATAGAATATTACAGTCAGCCAGAATTTGTCGAAAAAGTATCCAAAGACAAAATAAACATGCAAAAACCAGATGAAAAAGTGGTTGTAGTCAATCAAAATGTTTTGCAAAAACCTGAAAATACGGCTGAAAATACTGAAAAACAACACGAAGAAGAACAGCTTCCCAACTACAAAAAATGGTGGAATTTTTTCTTTAAATATAATTAAAAGCGGCTCGAATAAATCGAATCCCGAATAATCGGGACACATTCGAATGTTTCGAATTAATACGCACAATAAAAATATGCCTATGGGCGACGAAAAAAAAATAAAATTATCAACATTAATATATTCCGTGCTGATCATTTTAGTTGTAATCGTTTGCGTTTGCAGTGTTTTGGCTTATGGGACAGAAACAGAAATTGGCAAAAAAATTGCCAACAAGTTTGAAAAAATTATCCCTTTTCCAGCAGCAATAATTGATCATACTAATTTCATATTCCTGAGCGATGTGGAAAAAAATCTCGATTCTGTGCAAAAGTTTTATGTTTCGCAGGAAATTTCCAAGGAGGGTTTGCGCATTGATTTTACAACACCTGACGGAATGAAAAGATTGGAGATAAAAAAAAGGGAAGTTTTGGACAAATTAGTTGAAGATAAAATAATAGAACTTTTAGCCAAAAAAAAGGGAATAACTATAGATAAATCAGATGTAGACAAAATCGTCAATGAAAAACTGGCTGAATACGGAACAGCCGAAGAATTTAAAAAATCCCTTTTAGATTCATATGGCTGGAGCCTGGCAGATTTTAAAGAAAAAGTTGTTTTGCCTAGCGCATACAAAGAAGCCTTGTCGATATATGCAGAATCTGAAAATTTAGATAATTCTATAGCCAAGAAAAAAATCGAACAGGCAAAAAAAGAACTGGAAAACGGAAAAGATTTTGCAGAAGTAGTTGAAAAATATTCTGAAGGATTGTCCAAAGATAGCGGAGGAGAATTGGGCTGGGTCAAGAAAGAACAGGTTCTCGAGGAAATACAAGCCGCATTTTTTAGTTCTGATTCCCCGAAAGAAAACAGCATTATTGAAAGTTCAATCGGTTTTCATATAATTAAAGTTGAAAATCGAAAGAAAGAAGGAAAAGACGACGTATTACAACTGAAACAGATATTTGTTTCCAAAGATATTTTTGCTGATTGGCTATTGGATCAAAAAAATAAAATTTCAGTTTTGGTGCCCCTATCTGAATTTATGTGGGACAAGTCTAATGGAATGATTGATTTTCGCAATGAGGAAATGAGAAATTTCGAGAAAGAATCACGGAAAGAAACAAAAGGTGATGCATCATTAATGTTTTAGCTTTATAATTTTTAATTTTAATAATAAAAAATACTATGTCAAAACCAACAGTAAACGAGGAACTTTGCATCGGGTGTGGAACATGCGAGTCACTATGCCCCAATGTTTTTAAAATAGAGGACGGAAAATCAAAAGTTGTCACCGACGATTGCGGGGATTGTGATTGCCAAGCTGTTGTTGATAGTTGTCCGGTAGATGCCATTTCTTTGCAATAATGTTTGCCTCTTTTTGTATATAAGGTAGCAGGATTTTAAACCTGATTTTTTTGAGAACTGCCTAGCTGTGGTTTTTCGGGTTGCATATGACTATGTACATAATTTTATAAATAATTTAATATGAATTTAAATTTATTTCCCGGTCTATTTATGAAATTTATCAACTAATCGGAAAAAATTTTAAAGATAGGTGCGGGGATTGAAAACTATGGACAGCATAGAACCAAAAGAAAAAATTGAGGAAAAAATTACTTCTCCTGAAACAAAGCCGTTTGAGCCGAAAAAAACAGGGATAAGCCTAAAAAAAGCTTCTTTGGTAGTGATTATAGCCCTAACTATAATCGCAGCCTCCCTTTTTGGCGCGATTTTTGGTTTTATATCCGGTGGAGTGGCCAGCGTTTTTGCTCCGAAAATAGAGCAAGAAATCAGACAAAATTTCCCGAATTTAATAGCCAAAAAAACTGATCCAAAAGAGAGCAAACAGGAAGTTATCATTGAAGACTCTGCCGTTATCGATGTTGTGGACAAAGCTTCTCCTGCGGTTGTGGGCATTATAATTTCTAAAAATGTTCCGAACATTCCTGATAATTTTTTTGATTTTTTCAATCCCTTTGGTGACAATTCATTTGATAATAATTACAATAATGGAGAAAATGGATCAACAAAAAAAGAAGTTGGGGGAGGTAGTGGATTTTTCATTACAACAGATGGCCTGATTCTGACAAACAAGCATGTAGTGGAAGACGAACAGGCCGAATATACTGTTGTCACAAATGAAGGAAAAAAATATCCGGCCAAAGTTTTGGCGCGGGATCCGGTGCGTGATGTGGCAGTCATAAAAATTGAAGGCAGTGATTTTCCAACCCTAAATCTCGGCAATTCTGATTCTCTCAAAATAGGCCAAACAACCATCGCTATCGGAAATGCTTTGGGGGAATTTATAAATTCTGTACGCCGCGGCATAGTTTCGGGCCTTAAAAGAACAGTGGAAGCCGGCTCTGGTTTCGGAGACACAGAAAGGCTAACGGACATTATTCAAACAGATGCGGCCATCAATCCAGGCAATTCCGGCGGACCGCTGCTCAATATTGACGGGGACGTCATCGGCATAAATGTGGCGGTGGCGCAGGGAGCGCAGAATGTCGGTTTTGCTTTGCCGATAAACCAAGCTTTGAGGCTAATCGAACAAGCTAAAGGCGGGGCAAAAATAGCCATACCATTTCTGGGTGTCAGATACATCAATATTGATGATTATATACAGAAAGAAGCGCAGCTGCCTTTCAATTACGGAGTATTGATTATGCGCGGCAGCAAAATGACTGATCTGGCTGTTATTCCCGGTTCACCGGCTGATAAAGCAGGTTTGGTTGAAAATGATATAATTTTAGAAATCAATGGCAAAAAAATAAATGCCGACAATTCTTTGGGCGATGCGGTGCAGAAATACAATGTGGGAGATGTCATTACTTTAAAAATTTGGCACAAAGGCGATACAAAAGACGTACAGGTCAAACTGCAGGAAAGCAACAGCAAATAAATCAAAGTTGAAAAATCAAAATTCAAAATTATGGAGCGACTTTGTCACTATAGTTAAAACAAATGTCGCGAAGCGACTCTTTAACTTTTAACTTTTAATTTTAAACTTTAAATTTAATTTTGTGGATATAAATAGATTTACAATGAAAAGTCAGGAGGCACTGCGCAAGTCGCAGGAATTTGCTTTGTCGCTCAGTCAGCAACAAGTGGATATTTTTCATTTGCTGTATGCTCTTGTGGGTCAAAAAGACTCCATAGTTCCGACAGTGCTCGCAAAAATTGGCACAGATGTTGAAAAAATAAAAAATGAAGCCCTAGAAGAGGCCAAAAAATATCCCAAAATAACTACTGGAATCTTGGGGCAAATATTCATAACCCCGTCTTTACTGCAAATTCTGGATCAAGCTGAAAGGGAAATGGAGAGAATGGGAGACGACTTTGTTTCTACAGAACATCTTCTGTTAGCCCTCCTGCTTTTTAATTCACCAGCTAAAAAAGTTTTTGAAGCCAACAACATAAACTATGACATTGTTCTGCAAATCCTTTCCGAATTGCGCGGCTCCCAGAGAGTTGATTCACCGGAACCAGAGGGTAAATTTCAGGTTATTGATAAATACACAATCAATCTGACCGGCTTGGCGCGCCAGGATAAGCTTGATCCGGTCATTGGCCGTGATGAAGAAATCCGCCGCGTTATGCAGGTTCTGAGCCGTCGGACCAAAAACAATCCAGTCATCATAGGCGAAGCTGGCACGGGCAAAACAGCGATTGTTGAAGGTTTGGCGCAAAGGATAGTTTCCGGCGATGTTCCGGAGACCCTCAGAGACAAAGAAATTATTTCTCTTGATTTGGGTTCGCTTTTGGCCGGAGCTAAATTTCGGGGAGAATTTGAAGACAGACTCAAGGCTATTCTTAAAGAAACTGAAAGAGCGGCCGGAAAATATGTCGTATTTATAGATGAACTGCATACTTTAGTCGGCGCTGGGGCAACTGAAGGCTCCCTGGATGCGTCTAATATGCTTAAACCTGCTCTGGCTCGCGGCAATTTACGGACAATTGGCGCTACAACCACCAAAGAATATCAAAAATATATCGAAAAAGACGCCGCTTTGGAAAGAAGATTTCAGCCGATTTTAGTGGATGAACCTTCTGTTCAGGATTGCATTGCCATTTTGCGCGGCATCAAAGAAAGATATGAAATTCATCACGGCGTGAAAATTACCGACGATGCCATTCAGGCAGCAGTCAATTTTTCCAAAAGGTATATCGCAGACAGATTTTTGCCGGATAAAGCAGTGGATCTTATTGATGAAGCCGCTTCGGCTCTCAGAATGCAAATCGATTCAATGCCGATTGAAATTGATCAGATGGAAAGAAAAATCCGCCAGCTGGAAATAGAAAAGAAAGCTATCCAAAAAGACAAGAGTAAGGATTGCCGCAAAAAAATTCTGCAGATCAACAAGCAATTGTCGGAGCTTAAGGAAAAAGCCAACAGCTTGACTTTGCAATGGAAAACCGAAAAAGATCTCATAACCCATAGCCGCCAACACAAAAAAGATATCGACAAACTGAAATCGGAAGCGGAAGTAGCAGAACGAAAAGGCGAACTCGACAAAGTTGCCGAAATCCGCTATGGCAAAATTCCGCAACTTGAAAAAAAGATTAAAGAAGAAGAAAAAAAATTGGGCAAAATTCAAAAAGAAAGTTCAATCCTGAAAGAAGAGGTGACTGAGGAGGATGTGGCCAGAGTAGTTTCCCGCTGGACCGGCGTACCTGTTTCAAAAATGATGGAAAGTGAAATGGAAAAACTGGCGCATATGGAAGCAGAATTGAGCCAAAAAGTTATCGGCCAAGAAGAAGCTATCAAATCAATCGCTAATGCTATCAGAAGATCACGGGCGGGAATTTCGGAAGAAAATCGACCGATTGGCTCTTTCATATTCCTGGGTCCGACCGGAGTGGGCAAGACAGAACTGGCTAAAACATTGGCTGAATTTTTGTTTAATGATTCCAAATCGCTCATTCGTCTGGACATGAGCGAATATATGGAATCGCACTCTACGGCCAAAATGATCGGATCGCCGCCGGGCTATGTGGGTTATGACGAAGGCGGACAACTTACGGAAATGATCCGCCGCCGGCCATACAGTGCGATATTGTTTGATGAAATTGAAAAAGCGCATCCGCAAGTCTTCAATATTCTGCTCCAGATCATGGATGATGGCAGGCTGACTGATGCCAAAGGACGAGTGGTTAATTTCAAAAATACAGTCATAGTTATGACTTCCAATGTCGGCAGTGATATTATTTATAAAATGCAATCATTCGGTTTTCAGGGCGAAAGAAGTGATGACGCAGCGGATGAAAATGACATGCGGACCAAAATCCAGTCCGTGCTTAAAGAACAATTCAAGCCGGAATTTCTCAACCGTATTGATGATATCATAATTTTCCATCCGCTCAGCAAGAAGGTGCTGGAAAAAATCGTAGAACTGCAGATTAGCTTAGTGCAGAAACGTCTGGCGGAAAAAAACATTAGACTCAAAATATCTGCTGAAGCTAAAACGTATCTGACCCAGAAAGGTTATGATCCGATTTATGGCGCCCGGCCGCTCAAAAGAATTATCCAAAACGAAATTTTGGATGAATTGGCCATGCAAATAATTGAAAAAAAGATCGGAGAAAGGGATGTGGTTAATGTCAAATTGGAAAACGGGAAGATTGTGTTCAAAAAATAAGTGTACTAATTAATGCCAATATGCTAACATTTAAAGCATAAGGTTTTTTATTGGCATATTCCCGCCTAAGGCGGGCGAGCGTAAAAAATTAGTAATTTAGTCGGAAATATAATATGTTTTTTCATATCCAGATATTTTTTTACAGTCTAATATTTTTCTTTATTTCCCAAATAATATCTTCTGACTATGTCAGCAGCATTGCTTTTCCGTTTTCTGTGAAAAAAATGTGGTTTGCAATTTTAATTTTGCTTGTTCTTTTGGCCTATTTTTATAAAATCGCCAAGCGTCTTTCGCAAAGAACCAGCATGACGCCGATTCCGCTGATTTTTTCCCTCTCGACTTGGGCGCTGCTTTTCTTCGTGCAATCCGTGAAACAGCAATATGTACTCTTGGCACTCAGTTCCATCGTATATTATCTGATTCACATTTCACTTTATCGCTTGAATGTTTACCGCAAAGACAAGACGGCTTGCGGAATAATCGCCGCCAGCGGCATAGCCACCATTTTTATTTTCTACGCTGCTTCTTATGGAGTTTATCTTAATTACAACATTCCGCTTTGGATTCTAATGGCAGTTTTGATGTCAATAACCACGCTGGTCAGTTTCCAATATCTCTGGCTGATTCACGAAAACAAGAAAAATGTGCTCAATTATAGTCTTGTTCTGGGCTTTATTATGGCGGAAATTGTGTGGGTTTTGAATTTTTGGCCTTTTGGATACTTGACAACCGGCGTTATTACTCTTATCTTCTATTATGTGTTTTGGGATCTGGCTGCCTGTCATTTTTTGGACAAATTGTCAAAAAGAAGGGTTGTCACCAACGTAGTTTTTTTTGGAATTTTGGTGGCTCTGGTTCTTTCCAGCGCCCGCTGGATGCCAATCGTATAATTTAAAATTATAAATTTTAAGTTTTAATTGAAGTTATAATTTTAAATTTAGTAATTTAGCATTAATTTAAAACTTAGAATTTAAAATTTAAAATTTTATACAATGGGTAATTACTCAGAAAATTCAAAAAAATTTGCCAAGGGAATAGCGATAGCGTTTCTCGTTTTTGTAATTGGTGGAATCGGCGGAGTGTTCTTTGACCAAAAAGTCCTGCCATTTATCCGCACCAACAAGCATTTATCGCGTATAAATTTATTTAACCGCCTGTCGGAAAATGTGACAGTAATCAACAAAACTGAGCAAGTACTCATCAAGGAAGACGATTCTATCAATAAAATAGCTTCACAGGCTTCCAACGCTGTGGTGAATATAATTTCCGTGGCCAACCAAAAAGAAACGGGAGCAAAAATAACACAAAATATCAATCAAAGCGGAACGGGCGTCGTTGTCACCAGTGACGGACTGATTGCAACCTATCGCAGCGCCATTATTGAACAGGATGCAACTTATCAGGTTTTTCTTTCCAACAGAAACAACTATCCGGCCACATTGCTCAATGTTGATGAATTTTCCGATTTAGCTTTTCTAAAAATTGAAGCGCCTAATTTAACCGCAATTTCTCTGGCTGATTCTGCTGATGCGCTTCCCGGCAAAAAAATAGTGGCGATCGGCAATTCATTTGGAGAATATCAAAATCGCTACGAAGGTGGGTTGCTCAGTAATGTCGCTAAAACCTTTAATTTAAGCGGAAAAACCCTAGCTTCTTCCGAAAAGCTTGAGGGCGTTTTTGAGGATGATTTCAACAACCAAAAGGAATATATTGGCGGGCCGGTCATTGGCTACAGCGGAGATATGATTGGGATTGTCGGCATGCAGAGCATCAATGGTGAAGACAAATATTTTCAAATCCCTTCCAATGTAGTAAAAAATTCAATCAATCTTGTTTTGCAGGATAAAAATTTTAAGCGGCCATATTTCGGCGCCTATTACATTTCCATCACTAAAGAATATGCGATTACCAATAGTTTAGATCGCGACCGCGGAGCCCTCATATATTCGCCGTCTGGCAAACAGGGATTGGCTATGATTTCCGGATCGCCGGCTGAAAACGCGGGACTTAAAATAAATGACATAATTGTTTCCGTAAATTCACAGGGAGTGAATTTGGACAACCCGCTTTCCAATTTGATTGCGCAATATAAAAAAGGTGATAGAATAGAAATGACCATTGATAGAGGTGGGGAAGAAATAAAAATACCGGTTGAGCTATAAAAATAAAAAACAAACAAAAAAACCTTGAAATTGTATTATATATATGATTTTTGGGTTTTTATTTTTCCCTAAAATAAGCCATAATTCAAGTTGAAACAGGCATCTGTGAATAAGGGACTTGACAGAAAAAGTCCTTTGTGCTAATCTATCGGGTTCTTAAATTAATAAGTAATTAATTAAATTTAATCATATGACAATGAAAAAAAGCGCAACTTATCTGGCAGTAATCGCTATTTCAGCAGTAGCTTTATTTTATGCTGTGAATGTAGCATTTGCTGATGTTGATATTGACATCGACAATGAAAACACCAGCACAGCAACTGCGACTGGCGGTAGCGCAACTCAATCACAGAGCCAATCACAGAGTCAAAGACAAGCTCAGGCTCAAGCACAAGCTCAATTGCTGGGTTCTGGTGGTCATTCAGGATCAGGCTCAGGATCTGGTTCAGGTGCTCAATTGCAAGCACAAGCTTCTTCACAGTCTTCTTCACAATCTCAGAACCAGTCACAGTCAGCCACAGGCGGTAGCTCAACTTCAACCACTTCTTCTGATACAGAAATTGATGTTGATGTCGATGAAGATGATGGAGATGATAATGATAACGACAGAGACCACAGGCACGGTTCTTCTCATTCTCACACTTATAGAACCGTCAGCTACAGCCATGGCAGCACGCCAGCCACTGGAAGCAACTCAGTTGTTTTAGCTGGAATCGCTTTGATAGCTGTTTTAGCTTCAATACTGGGAGTTAAAAAGTATTCTAACAAGCTTAAATAATCTTGGTTTAAACCCTAGGCAGCCACGGAATTCCAATATTCCGTGGATAGTCCGCAGGGAACAAACTATAAAAAGATGTCTGAAACATCTCAAAAAACAAAAAGATTTCTAGGAAAGGTTGCAACTATGAGCATCCTTTTTTTGGCTATCTTTTTGGTTGTGTTTTTTTTGGTCAACACGGACTGGAATGCAATTTTCAAAAATTCAGGCGTGCCAAGTGAAAAAACTGTCCAAAATTATTCCATTCAAAATGCAGATGAAGAAATTAAAAAACTGCTCGGTTCAACCGATTTCAGTTTTGGCGGCTACAACAGCTGGGCCAAGGTTAATGATCTTAATGTTAGCATAGCTCTCGAAGCCGACCCGGACAAAGACGGTTTGCCGAACTATTTGGAATACATCTATGGCACCGACCCTTTGAAAGCAGACACGGACGGGGACAAATATTCTGACAAACAAGAGCTTATCAATGGTTATGATCCGGACGCTCCTGGCAACGCCAAACCTTTGGTTCTCATTAGCATAGAAAAAATTAATGTGGAAGCGCCGATGATTTGGTCGGAGAGCTTAGATGAAAAAGCGATGCTCAAGGATCTGGAAAGCGGAGTCAATCACTATCCAAAATCAGCCGCGCCGGGACAAAACGGCAACGCAGTCATTTCCGGACATTCCAGCAATTATTTCTGGGTCAAAGGCGATTACAATTATATTTTCAAAGATCTGAATAATCTGGAACAGGGAGACGTGATCACGGCAACAATTGTACAGAAAAATGGCAGAGTCATAACCTATCATTACAGAATTATAGATAAATTTATCTCCGCTCCGGATGATGAAAGGATATTTAATGAAATTGAAGGACAATCAACCATAACTCTTTCAACTTGTTGGCCGCTCGGCACCAATTTCAAGCGATTGATCGTCAAAGCTGAGATGATAAAATAGTCTTAGAATAGATTTATAGAAATAACCTAAAAAATGGCCCTAAAAAGCCATTTTTTGGTTTATAACAAAAAGTGATTAACCGGGGTTGACAAAATCTCTTTTTTTTGCTACAATAGACGGTTAACAATTAGGTGTCCATATTTGACTCAGAGCTTTTCAATAGTCCATTTTTTGGGACATGAAATTTTTAAAAAAGCTCTGTGAGAATATAGTCGACATGCAGTTCATGCTCCGGTACGGATTGCATGAGTAACTTTCCAAGTAAATTAGGATTTAAAAAATATAGAACGCACTAGGAGGTGCATATCATGAAGAAGAATTTATTTTTGGCCATCATGGCCGCGGTTGTAATGTTGGTTTGTGCGAGCACTTCGTTCGCACAGACGCAGAATGTTGATATTGGTATTAACAACAGGAATGATGTTACAGCAAATGCCACTGGCGGCAACGCCACGCAGGATCAGAATCAAAACCAGCGCCAATCTCAGGCGCAAAAGCAGTTGCAGCTACAGAAGACAAAAAGTAGCAGCAATAGCGGTGGAAATGTGTATGAAGCGGCAAAGAATTATATTACTGCTTCGACGCTGCAGAATTTTGTTGCAGCGGTCACACCATCAACGCCGCTGGGCTGGAAACAGCTTGGTTGCGACTTTATCGTCGCGGAGTTCACTGTTGGCCAGTTAAGAATGATGGCCGAAGGTGCATCATTTATGAAAAAACGGGGTACCTTCTGGTATTCTGTCATTACTGATGATGTAGAACTTTCTATTTTCAACAGCACTGGAATTGCACTGAGCGATTCCACCGTTATCAGAATCGTCGTCAAAGTTCCTCGCCGAGTAAGAAGCGATTCATACTTTGGCGAAGCTGAAGGCATTGGACGTTATGGCGCTCCCATGGGTCAAATCCTTGGGGCGACTGTTCTGCGTCTCGTGCTTAAGACAGGCGTTACCCAAGTGGTCATCTCTTGGGATTATTTGATTGAAGGAGTCGCAATGTCTAACACAGTTGGTGTTGGCGTTGCTGGCTCAGCGACCAATGGAGAAGCTGGTTCGATTGCAATCGGTGGTGCAGGAAGTACTACGTACAACCTGACCAGCATTGCATACAGAATTAAGGCGCAGGCCTTCACAGGCTTGAAAGAGGAGTTTTTCTCCTGCGGTCCGGTTTCTTATGCAGAACCAAAAGGTTGCGACCCGAGCAGTATTTGGGCTCGGATTGACGATCTGAAGCAGCGGGTTAAAGAATGCACCCGCTGGTGCTTGAATAATCTCCGCTTGCGTTCAAAGTTGGGAGAGGCTTACATCGACTTGTACCAGTGTACAGGTGACAAGCGTCATCTCAACTCTGCGATCGAGCAGTTTCAGATCGCAGAACGCAACTACCTGAAAGGCTATGACATCAAAGCTAATCAGGCAGAAGCGAATCGATTAATTGCTCAGGATTACTACTTCTGGGCAGGCTGCATCAATGTTCTCGATGGACAGAGTGCAGCCGACCGGTTCGCGGCGGAGAAGCGGGTCGAGAAAGTCCCGCAACTGTAACACTCAACCAGGTGAGCTTCTTCGGAAGCTCACCTGAACCCAATTTAGGAGGATAAAATGAAGAGATTTATGCTGGCCATTATGGCCATAGTTGTTATTATCATTGTTGGGTTTGCGCCCTTGGCGCAGGCCGTTACCGTCAATGGCGAGCGCCAGGTTGGTGCATCACAGCAGCCGACTTACACAAAGTCGGAATCCTATCAGCAGCCTGTTGTTGCGCCGGTAGCTTATCAGCAACCGGTACCTGAAGTCACAGCAAAACAGTTCGATGCCTTAAGAGCAAGAGTAAAGGACCTCGAAAAAAAGCAGGCAACTCAGGCGACTAAAATCGCCGAAGCTAATACTGCAGCAACTGATGCTAAAGTAATTGGCAATCAGGCTGTCGAAAAAGCCAAGGAGGCCAATGGAAAGGCTGATAAAAACAGCGCGCTTTTAGAAGAACACAGAAATTGGATGGTAAAAATGAAAGAAGCGCACGACATCACTGCTGCTAGCGTTAGTGATCTTGTGCTAAAAGTTGACAAACTTTTACAAGAAGTTAAAGATTTGGCGGAAGAAATCAAAAACACCTACGTTATTGCGCTTGCCGGAATGATCATTGCAATTTTTGCAGGAGTCATAGCGGCAGTATGTTTCATTTTCGGATTATTTCACCTTTTCGGGGGATCAAATACCCCGAAAGAAGAAAAATTTCAAAACTTTAAGAAGTAAAAATATTTCTAACGTTTTGAGAAAAAAGTAAAAGCAGCGTGTGTTCAGAACTTGAATGCCGCTGCTTTTTTCGTTGTCACGGTTGCATTTCATAGGCACCATATGAAGTGCGTAGGCCCGTCTCGCTCGAGGCTCGCCGAGGCGGACGAAATGCAAGTGATGAGCGTTAAAAAATTTTGTGAGGAGCGAAGCGGAATTGAAATTTTAGCGAAGAACGCAGCATTTGCCCCAGCATCTTCATCCGGTGCGACTTTCTTTTGTAACTTTTCTTATCCTAGAAAGAAAAGTTAATATTTGAATTTTAAAAGCTACAACCTAATTCTTTCTTTTTAATGAGGCTAAGAACAAGCCTCGCGGGAATGATATAAAAGTTAGTGCGGGATTGACACATTTTCCCTTATTTGCTAGACTCTTGCGTC
>CAZFCX010000002.1:2685-12794 GCA_964517825.1 uncultured Bdellovibrionales bacterium | reverse complement strand
TTTGTAAAAAGGTTGTAGTATATTTACCCTGTTAAATAATTTTGCAAAGCCTGCCTGCCGGTAGGCGGGCAAAATTAAGATTTGAATCAGACGTATTTAATAGGGCAAAATGATTGTTTTAATTTTTATAACAAATGAGCCGAATTTTATTAAAAATTCAATCTTATTTAATAGGGAACATGAGCAAATGGGATCAAATTAAACAGAATATTATCAAGTTTAAAGAGCGCATTTCCGCGCAGGTTTTTTTGGCTGGTTTGGTTTTATCAATCATGTTTTTTTTGCTATTAAGCAGCGCTTTTAAGACGCACACAGCCAAAATTGAAATACTTTTTACTGCCAAATCCGAAACAGCCGCTTTGCAATCCAAGCAGATTTTGAACAATCTGATGGAACTGCCGAAAACTTTGAATTTTTATGAACGGCTTTTAAAAAATAATTCCGATGTGCGGGATATTGCCGAGGGAGAAAAACCAGCACAAAGAAAAAATATTTGGAATAATCTGATTGCGGTCAAAAAGATTGAAAAAAATTCTTCTATGTTTGAAATTTCCATTACGGCCAGGCGGGAAGCGGATGCCAAAGCTTTGGCGCAAAAAACCGCCCGCAATCTTTTTGACATGGCCAGCGGCTATTATGATGTGAAAAAAGACATTGATTTGCGTATCGTGGACGGACCGATTTTACATACCAATTTTTTTGCCGGCTTTGTTTTGGCGCTGGTTTTGTCTTTGATTTTCGGTTTTGCCATTGCTTTCGTTTTGCAAAAATTTCTCAGAGGGAGCAGGACGATCTTTGCCAACAGCCGCCAGATTTTTGCCGAAAAAAATTGGTTTGATTTTTCCAAGAAAGAAACGGGGTCTTCCGAAGAAGAAAAAAGATATTTGGAAAGCCTCTATGCGGCCGAGCAAATGCAAATGCCTTTCGAAATAACTTTAAAAAATGAAAAGCCTGAAACAAAAAAGGAAGAGGAAGCTAAAAAAGAAGAAGTGAAATTTGAAGAAATAAAAGAGCTGACAAAAATGATGGAGCCCGACAAATATCCGAATTTCCGCGAAATTCCCAAAAATTCCGCGCAGGTGACATCAGCTGCTCCGGCCAATTTGCCGATTGCCGACGGCTATGTTTTCAATAAACCAGCCGAAGAAAGTAAGCCGGAAAAAAAGAGAGAATACGAAGAACCGGAAGAACAACAACTGAAAGAAAGGCTCAACAAACTCTTACGAGGAGAGTTCTAAATAAAAAAGCTTCGAAAGGGCTGTGCACAGAATGTGCGCGGTCTTTTTTCTTTGCCAAAAATGGCTGCGCGTAGTATTATTAAGAAGCTTAAAATGAATAAAAGGCTTTATTTTTTGCTTTCCTAAAAGCTAAAAACCAGAAGCTAGAAGTTAACTATGATTAATGGCGTAGTAATTAAAAATCTCAACAAATACGAGGACGAACGCGGCTGGCTGGCTGAAATTTGGCGCAGTGACGAGAGTGATTTTCGACCGGAAATGGGTTATGTCAGCGTGACCAAGCCGGAAATTGTCCGCGGTCCGCATGAGCACAAATTTCAGGCGGACGGATTTGTTTTCTTGGGCCCGGGCAATTTCAAACTCTATCTTTGGGACAATAGGGAACAAAGCGAGACTTTCAAAGAAGAAATGCAAATCGAAGTTGGTGAAAAAAATCCAGTTTTCGTGATTGTGCCACCAGGCGTGGTGCATGGCTATAAATGCATTTCTGAAACAGATGCTTATTGCATCAATTTGCCGGACAAACTTTATGCCGGAAAAGACAAGCAGGAAGAAGTGGATGAAATCCGTCATGAAAAAGATCCAAATTCAATGTTTAAAATAAATTAACATATTAAGATGTCATCCCGAGCGAAGTCGAGGGATCTGAGTTTTTTTAACTAGATTTCTCCACTCATTATTTGTTAAAAACAAATAATTTCGGTCGAAATGACAATATTTTTATATGAGCGATTGTATTTTTTGCAAAATCGTAGCTGGAGAAATTCCCGCTACTAAAGTTTATGAAGATGATAAAAACCTAGCCTTCTTAGATATCGCTCCAAGTAATCCGGGACATGCCCTGATAGTTCCTAAAAAACATTTCGCTAACATTGAAGAAATTGATGAGCAAAGCTTATGTTTATTAATCAAAGCAGTAAAAAAAATTGGGCAAGCAATAAAAAAAGGATTAGGTGTTGAAGGATATAATATTCAAGTCAATAACGATCCGATTGCCGGACAAGTGGTTCCGCATATTCATTTTCATATTGTGCCAAGAAAAGCAGGTGACGGAATTAAACTTTGGCCTCAAGGAAAATATGCGGAGGGAGAAGCAGAAAAAACAGCAGAGAAAATAAAAGCTAATATTTAAAACAGGCACAAAGTAATATTTATAATGCATTTATACATAATACTTGATACCTGATACATGATACATGAGAATTTTAGTCACAGGCGGTGCTGGTTTTATAGGGAGCAACTTCATTCATTATTGGCTCAAAAAATATCCGAATGATCAAGTTGTCAATTTGGATACTTTAACGTATGCCGGTAATTTGGAAAATTTGAAAGATATTGAAGGTAATCCGAATTATAAATTTGTAAAAGGAGATATTTGCGACAAGGATTTGGTCAATGAATTAGTAAGGGATGTGGATGCGATTGTAAATTTTGCGGCTGAATCGCATGTTGATCGATCAATTTTAGATGCGGAAAATTTTGTCAGAACCAATGTTTTGGGAACGTATAATCTTCTGGAGGCTGCCAAAAACAATGGCAACAAGCGTTTTCACCACATTTCGACAGACGAGGTTTTCGGACACCTAGGGCCGAATGATCCCGCTTTTAATGAAAAGACGCCCTATGAGCCCAGAAGCCCCTACAGCGCTTCCAAGGCGGCCTCAGACCACTTGGTGCGAGCCTATTTTCATACTTTTGGCGTGCCAGTGACCATTTCCAATTGTTCCAACAATTATGGTCCCTATCATTTTCCGGAAAAATTGATTCCACTTTTCATCACCAACCTAATGGAAAACAAAAAAGTTCCGGTTTATGGTGATGGAATGAATGTGCGCGACTGGCTTTTCGTGGAAGATCATTGTCAAGCCATTGATTTGATTTTGCAAAAAGGCAAAATAGGGGAGACTTATTGTATTGGCGGAAATTCTGAAAAAACCAATGTCGAGATTACCAAAAAAATTATTGAGCTCATGGGCAAGAACGAAGATGCAATTGAATATGTGAAAGACAGACTGGGACATGACAGGCGCTATGCGATTGATTTTTCGAAAATTAAAAATGAGCTTGGCTGGGAACCGCAGGTTTCATTTGAAGAAGGTTTGAAAAAAACAGTCGAATGGTACAAGAATAACAAAAGCTGGTGGAAAAGTATAAAAAGCGGGGATTATAAAGAATATTACAAGAAACAGTATGGAAAGTAAAATTTTGCTTGGATTGACAACCTCTCCTCGTTCGAATTGGAGAGAAAAAATTGAAGAATGCAAAAAATTTAATATAAGCGAGGTTGCTCTTTTTTTGACATTTCTTGATTTGCCTGAACGCCAGGAGCTCTATAAATTATTAGAAAAAAGTCCGGTAAAAAGCGTTCCTCATATTCATTTGCGCAATGATATGGAAACAGATGAGATTGATTTTTTGATTGAAAAATATAAAACGCAAGTGTTCAACATCCATTCTTTAAAATCAACAGATAAATTTGATTATGAAAAATTGTCTAAATATAAGGGCATGATCTATTTGGAAAACCAGGGGCGTGTTCCAAAAGAAAGTGAAATCGAAATGTTTGCCGGTTTTTGCATAGATTTTGCCCATTGGGCCTCAGATTTTGGAGGCAGCAGGATAAGAAAAAAATCCTATCGCAATTTTGAAGAAAAAATCAGAAAATTTGGAGCAGGAGTGGGACATGTTTCCGCCATCATAAGTTTTCTTGGATTTATAAACTGTGATAGCCATATGATGCGCGAACTCAAAGATTTAGACTACATGAAAAGCTACTTGGATTTTCTGCCGCCAATTGTCAGCCTGGAACTTGAAAACACTTTCGAAGATCAGTTAAAAGCCAAGGCTTATCTAGAAGAAATGATAAACAGTAAAAAATAAATTTATGCAAAAGATTTTAGTCATCGGAGCCAAGGGAATGTTAGGACAAGAGCTGGTTTTGACTTTTAGAAAAGATAAAGATTACAAAGTAATCGCTTGGGATCAGAAGGAAATTGATATTACAGACCAGAAACAAGTTTCGGAAAAAATTATAAAGCTGGCACCTGATGTTATTTTGAATGCGGCAGCATACAACGCCGTTGATTTGTGCGAGAAAGACAAAAAGGAATTCAAAAAAGCCAAAGAACTCAACGGCAAAGCGCCGGGCTATTTGGCAAAAGTCGCTAAAAAAATCGGAGCAACTTTGGTGCATTATTCAACGGATTATGTTTTTAATGGTTTGCCGGAAATTTCTGAACCGCAAGGTTGCACTCATTCCTGCTCATCATGCGGACTGCACCAAGGATTCATGCCACAGATTGGATTTGATGAAAATGCCGTGCCGGAACCTGTGCAAAAATATGGCCAGACAAAACTCATGGGCGAAGAAGCAGTGCAGAAAAACGGAGAAAAATATTATGTCATTCGTCTTTCGAAATTATTTGGAAAACCGGCAAAATCCAAAGGGGCTAAAAAAAGTTTTTTTGATGTGATGTTGAAACTTGGCAAAAATCCTAAAAATAAAAAAGTGGGCGTAAAAGCCGTTGATGAAGAAACTAGCTGTTTTACCTATGCGCCAGATTTAGCTCGAAAAACCAAAGAAATTATTGAATCCAAAAAGCCCTTTGGCATTTATCACGTGACTAACAGCGGTGCTTGCACTTGGTATGAGGCGGTTGTAGAATTATATAGGTTGGCAAAGATTAAGGTTAAAGTGATTCCGGTCAGTGGTTCTGAATTTCCACGTCCAGCTCAACGGCCTTATGTTTCAATTCTAATAAATACCAAACTCAACCCGATGAGAAATTATAAGGCAGCCCTAAAAGAATATTTAAAGAATAAATAATTTTGAATTATGAATTTCGAATTTCGAATCAATTTTGAATTATTT
This sequence comes from uncultured Bdellovibrionales bacterium, assembly GCA_964517825.1. Taxonomy (GTDB): domain Bacteria; phylum Patescibacteriota; class Minisyncoccia; order Moranbacterales; family GWC2-37-73; genus JAKLIP01. The sequence goes on along the minus strand of CAZFCX010000002.1, from coordinate 7,685 downwards.
AATGCATTAAAAATTAAGTTATTAAAAATTCAATCAAAATTTAAAACTGGAAATTAAAAATTACTATGATTTACAATAATCTCAAAAAACAAGATCCTGCAGTTTATAAAGCTATGCAAGGAGAACTCAAACGCCAGCAAGAAGGCATGGAACTCATTGCCAGTGAAAATTATGTTTCCAAAGCCGTCCTTGAAGCATTGGGCAGCGTTTTCACCAATAAATATTCCGAGGGTTATCCGAGCCATCGCTATTATGGCGGGCAGAAATTTACCGATGTCGCAGAAACGTTGGCTATTGATCGAGCCAAAAAACTTTTTGGTGCCGAGCACGTGAATGTTCAGCCGCATTCTGGCGCACCAGCCAATATGATTGCTTATAGCGCGATTTTAAAGCCGGGCGACACAGTTTTAGGCATGGATCTTTCACATGGCGGTCATTTGACGCATGGTCATCCGGTCACGCTTTCGGCTCAAATATATAATTTTATCAGATACAAAACAGACAAATCAGGAAAAATTGATTACAAAGAATTGGAAAAAATGGCAGTGAAGCACAAACCAAAATTAATTCTGGCTGGTTTTTCAGCTTACACCAGGCAATTGGATTACAAAAAATTCCAAGCGATTGCCAAGAAAGTCGGTGCAATTTCAATGTTTGACATTGCGCACATCGCCGGGCTGATTGCCGGCAAAGCCTTACCAAATCCCGTTCCATATTTTGACATCGTCACAACCACAACCCACAAAACTCTGCGTGGACCGAGAGGCGGAATGATTATGTGCAAAAAAGAATTTGCCAAGGCCATTGATAAATCAGCTTTCCCAGGATTCCAAGGGGGACCGCATATGAACAACGTGGCGGCTAAAGCCGTGGCTTTTGGCGAAGCGTTAAAACCATCTTTTAAAACATATGCCAAACAGATAATTAAAAATGCGAAAGTTTTGGAAACAGAGCTAAAGAAACATGGATTTAAATTGATGTTTGGCGGCACTGACAATCACATGGTTCTGGTGGATGTTTTTGGTTCCAAGGGCGTAACCGGAAAAGAAGCGGAAGAAGCTTTGGATAAAATCGGCATAACATTAAACAAGAATATGATTCCGGATGATCCGCGCAGTCCATTTGATCCAAGCGGTGTTCGCATCGGTGTGCCGGCAATCACAACTCGTGGCATGAAAGAAAAAGAAATTAGAATAATTTCCAAATGGATAAAAGACGCAATTGAAAATCACAAAAACGAAAAATTTTTGAAAAAACTTCATCAAGAGGTAATAAAACTATGCAAGAGATTTCCAATTTACAAGAAATTATAATTGGGTTTTAAAATTAATTCATTTAGATTTCAATTAAAATTTAAAATTGAAAATTTAAAATTATTTTTTTATGAAGGGGATAATTTTATCAGGGGGGACAGCAACAAGACTTTTTCCGCTGACAGCCACCACATCCAAACAGCTTTTGCCAGTTTATGACCGGCAGATGATTTTCTATCCGCTCAACACGTTGGTTAAAGCCGGCATCAAAGATATTTTGATAATCGTAGCACCGGAACATAGCGGTCAATTTTTAAATCTCTTGGGCTCTATTTTTAAAAATCATGGCATAAACATTTCTTTTGAAGTGCAAAAAACACCCCGGGGACTGGCGGACGCTTTCCTTGTTGGAGAAAATTTTATTGATAATAGTTCGGTAGCTATGGTGCTTGGAGACAATATTTTCGAAGATGACCTGGCTGAAGATGTTAGAGATTTTAAAAGCGGAAGCATGATTTTTGCTAAAAAAGTTTCAGATCCTGAAAGGTTCGGGGTTGTAAAATTTGACGAAAGCGGAAAAGCCACAGAAGTAAAAGAAAAGCCAAAGGAATTTCTGAGCGATTGGGCGATAACCGGTTTATATGTTTATGACAAAAAAGTCGTGGAAATCGCCAAGACTCTTGCTCCATCAGACAGAGGCGAAATCGAAATAACCGATATCAATAAAAAATATCTTGAAGCGGGAGAATTATCCGTAAAAAAAATAGAAGGGGAGTGGCTGGATGCCGGAACTTTTGATTCTCTTTTGGAAGCCGGCAATGTCGTCAAAAATAAAGAAATTTATAAAAAATTCGACCCGATTATCAACCAAGCTATTGAAGAATTTAACGAAGAACTCAAAATTATAGCTAAGAAAAAATTATTGTAAGTTTACTAATTACTAATCATCCGCCAACTGACGGAAATAATATACTAATCTAAAATAATTATGGCAAAAATTAAAAAAGCAATTGTAGCTGTTGCGGGGAGTGGAACCAGATTACTTCCAGCAACAAAATCTATGCCCAAAGAAATGCTGCCTATCGTTGACAAGCCTATAATCCAGCTTGTCGTAGAAGAATTGGTAGAAGCCGGCATAGAAGATATTATTTTCGTAACCAGATGGGACAAGAAACCGCTGGAAGACCATTTCGATCACAGTCAGGCCTTGGAAGATGATTTGAGAAAAAATGGAAAAGCAGAATTGGCTGATAAAATCGAAGCTGTCGCTGAAATGGCAAATTTTATATATGTCCGCCAGAAGGGTCCTTATGGAAATGGAACCCCCGTGTTGTCCGCAGCCAGTTTGGTTGATGACGAGCCTTTTGTTTTTGTTTGGGGAGACGATCTTGTAAAATCAAAAGTGTCTTTTACAAAACAAATGGTGGATGATTATGAAAAAAATGGAAATTTAATGATTGGAGTCCAGGAAATGCCGAAAGAAGTATTAAACCGATATGGAATAGTAAAATTGCGCGAAGGCACGATGGAAATTGAAGACATTATTGAAAAGCCTCCAATAGAGGAAGCTCCTTCATGCATGGCTGACTTTGGAAGAATGATATTAAACCAGGATTTTATAAATATTCTCAGAGACACAGCTTTAGGAAAAGGCAATGAACTTTGGGTTGTTGATGCTATAAGAACATATGTTAAAAACGGAGGCAAATTCATGGCCAAAAAAATTGAAGATGGTGAGTGGTTAACTACTGGCGATCCATTAAACTATCTTAAAGCCACGCTGGCATATGCTTCAGAAAGAGATGACCTCAAAGAAGATCTGCAAGAATACATAAAAAAGCTACATTGTAAATAGCCAACAAATCCCGCTTCAAAAGCGGGATTTTTGTTAAAAAAGAAGATGCTTTTAGTTGCATAAAAACTGTTCCGGGGGGATTGACCCCGCACTAACTTTTTATAAGCGCAGAACGCTAGCCGGCAAAGCCAATAAAAAGTTAGTGCGGGGTTGACATAATTGAATTTTTATGAAACAATAAAAGCCCTTTTTAAAAAATAGCCTATGTATTGGTTATATTTGATAATCTTCACTTTAATAGTTTTTGTCCCTACCGCAATCCATCACGGCTTCTATATCTTTGACGAAGCCCAAGCTCAGGAATTTACTATTCTTATTCTAGGTTCTTTGGGTTTTTTAGCTTTTCTTGTTCAGGAAAAAAGACTGAAAAAAAACGTGGCGGAAAAAAATGACATCCAACGCAAAGTAAACACCATCACCAAAGATCTGACACAATCGTATTCATATATCGGCGAGGTTAACAGGAAACTTGATATTTTAGAGAATATAACGCTCAGTCATCCTGAAAGTCTCCACCTCACCAGCAAAAAACAGAAAGAAATATATGATTCAACCATGCATGCTATCGGAATTATCGCAAAATCAGATAATTTTGTTCTACGATTTTCCAACATGAAAACCAATGAAGTTTTGAAGGAAATAAAAAATTTGCCAACTGCACCTTTTGTTTTTTCTTGCAAACAGCTTGACCCCAGGGCTCAATTTATGGAATCAGATGAATTTATGGCTATAATTTCACCAAAAGACATTGATGACGTTGTGGCTTGCATAATTATCAAAAAGAAATCTCCGGCGCAAAGAATAGAAGATTTGGAAATGCTCAGAATTTTAGCTTCTCAGGCTCTTTTTATCTTTATGTTTATAAATGGCAAAAGGAAATTGTACGCCAGCCATTCTTGATTTCCAAGATAATAATTGCTACAATTAACGGCGACAGCGGTTTTAAGAAAAACATTCAAATGGAAATCATACTTCTACAAGACGTTAAAAATGTCGGTAAAAAAGGAGAGATAAAAAATGTTCCGGACGGATTTGCCCGTAATTTTTTGCTGGTTAAAAAATTGGCTGCTGCAGCAACTTCGGAAATTGTTGCCCAGGCAAAATTGGCAGAAGAAAACAGAAGCAAGCAGTTGGAAAAAGAAAAACAGGAAACTCAAAAGTTGGCCGAGGCGCTCAGAGGCAAAAAAATCATCATCAAAACTCGCGCCAAAAACGGAAAACTTTTTGGTTCTATTACTGCCAAAGAAATTTTAGCTGCCATAAAAGAAGCCGGTTTTGTGGTACCGGAAAAATCAATCAGCGCCGGCCATATCAAAGAATTGGGTGAAAAAAAATTGGATATTAATCTGAATTTCGGCATAAAAACCGAGATAATTTTAAGGGTTGAGTCAGATTAAGAAAGGGTGTATAATCTAAAAAGATAGCAAGCAACTTTTTAATAAAAACAGGGGTCGCAGAAAAGCGACTTTTTGTATAGAAAAATAAAATTCTAATCTACAAATTAATTCCAATCTACAAATAGTTACATTCGTTGATTCGAATGGCATTCGTAGATTCGAATCGCGTTTATGGAAAACAGAAAGTACATCTTTGTTATGGGGGGAGTTATGAGTGGAGTCGGTAAAGGAATTACGGCTGCTTCAATTGGAGCCATCCTCAAAAGCCGCGGCTATAGCGCGACTGCCATCAAAATCGATCCGTATATCAATGTTGATGCCGGCACCATGAATCCGACTGAACACGGAGAAGTTTTTGTGCTGGATGACGGTGATGAAACCGATCAGGATATGGGCAATTATGAGCGCTTTATGGATATAACGCTTTCCCGCGATAACTATATGACCACCGGACGGGTGTATGAATCCGTGATCCATCGCGAACGCAACTTGGAA
>CAZFCX010000002.1:0-2675 GCA_964517825.1 uncultured Bdellovibrionales bacterium | reverse complement strand
TATGGAGGCAAGTGTGTGCAAGTCGTGCCGCACATTCCACTGGAAGTTATTGATCGGATCAAACGCGCAGCCAGCAAAGCCAAAGCTGATGTTACTATTGTGGAAATCGGCGGAACAGTGGGTGAATATGAAAACATCTTGTTTTTGGAAGCGATCCGCATGATGAAAATAAAAAATCCGGACGATGTCATTTCTGTCCTAGTCAGCTATCTGCCAGTGCCGCATGCTTCCGGAGAAATGAAAACCAAACCGACCCAGCATGCTGTGCGCACTGTCAATGGCGCCGGCATCCAGCCGGACATAATTATTGCCCGCAGCGAATCGCCGATTGACCAGAAACGCAAAGAAAAAATTTCACTCTTTTGCAATGTTTCCGAAGAATGCGTCATCAGCGCTCCGGATGCGGATTCTTTGTATGAAATTCCGCACAATTTTGAACGGGATAATATCGGCAAAATTATTCTCAAAAAATTGCATTTAAAGCCGGGAAAATCAGACATGAAAGAATGGGAAGAGCTTCTGGATAATATGAAGTCCGCCAAAACAAAAGTCAGAATCGGCATTGTCGGCAAATATTTCGGCACTGGCGACTTCGTTCTGAGCGACGCTTACATCAGCGTGATTGAAGCCATCAAGCACGCCGGGTTCAAAAACCACGTCAAAACCGAGTTAGATTGGATCAATAGTGAAATTTTTGAAAAGGAACCGGAAAAAATAAATTCCCTTGCTGAATATGACGGCATTTTAGTGCCGGGCGGATTTGGCAGTCGGGGAGTGGAAGGGAAAATCAAAGCCATTCAGTTCTGCCGGGAAAATAAAATTCCATATTTCGGCCTTTGCTACGGCATGCAAATTTTGACAATTGAATTTGCCAGAAATGTTTTGGGGCTAACTGACGCCAACACAACCGAAATTGATCGCGAAACCAAAAATCCGGTCATTGATATCATGACGGAACAGAAGAAAAATCTGGAAGACAAAAATTACGGCGCCACTATGCGGCTCGGCGCCTATCCGGCGGTTCTCAAAAAAGGCACTATTGCCTATGAGACTTACGGCGCTGAAAAAATTTCCGAAAGACATAGGCATCGCTGGGAAGTAAATCCGAAATATGTTGAAAAATTGGAAAAAGCTGGATTGGTTTTTTCCGGTGAATCGCCGGATAGAAAGCTTATGGAAATCGCGGAATTGCCAAAATCCGAGCATCCTTTCTTTTTGGGAACCCAATTCCATCCGGAATTTAAATCAACTCCGCTCAAATCCCATCCTTTGTTTTTCGAATTCGTGAAAGCAGCGAAAGAGAGAAGTGAAAGATAATCCTGCAACGTTGTTTGAAATTTGATAAAGAATTTTATGCCAGATGAAAGTAAAATAAAACTAATAATTTTTGATTGGGATGATGTTTTCACTCTCGGTTCTAAAGAGGGTTATTATGCGTGCTATCACCAAGCACTTGAAGGTGTTGGCGTTCAACTTGAGCTAAAAGAAGAAAAAAAACGTATTCTTGCAAAATGGGGACAGTCTCATCGGGAAGAACTTAAAGAGCTACTAAGGGAGCATCCGGAATTTTTGGATGAGGCCTGTTTAATTTATGAGAAAAATTTATTCGGTAATACTTTTGTAGATTTTCTAACATTAATCACTGGATCCAAGGAGCTGCTGGAAAATCTTAAAAATAAATACACTTTAACAATCGGGTCTGGTGTTCATCCTGAAATATTAAATCGTGTCATCAAAAAATTCGGAATCCCTGATGTTTTTTCTAAAATTATAACTGCTCACGATATTGATGAACCTGAAAAAGCAAAACCGCATCCATATATTGCACAAAATATCATGGAAACATTAAAAACTCTCCCTAATGAAACTGTTTTGGTTGGTGATGCTAAAAGCGATGTGCAAATGGCTCAAGCTGCAAACATCACTCCGATTGTTGTTTTGACTGGACACTTGAATAAAAAAGAAGCGGAAGATCTTGGTGTAAAATATATTATTTCTGACGTTACGCATTTAGAAAAGGTGCTGGATGAGATAAACGGTGAGGCATAAAAAAGAAACCTCGCAAAAGGTTTTTTATATGTGAATTTTTTACAAAGAAAAAAGACCCTTCTGGATTACTCCAAGGCGTATGGGTCTATAGCCTTTTTTGCTTCACCTTTTAGGAAATTTTTTCGCTAGTACCCAAATAAATAGAGCACCGACGATAATTCCCGTTGTGATGTCAATAGTGTACACTGAAAATTTACTCAATTCAATATTCAGTAACTCTTGCAGATAATGTGCTAAAAAAGAACTTTGATATACATCTTGCCCCGCTAATTTGCGAAAATAATTCTCGACAGGGTTAATTGGACAATCCTGAATAAAACAGTACGACGGTAGGGCTATAAGTATCATTATACTCATAGGCGAGTGATACCAGTTAGGCAATTCCTTTTTTAGCACGAAAATAAGAAAAGAAGCGCTAATTAAGTATATTGCGATAACTCCATGCAGAATAGCAATGACATCAGCAACAAATGCGTAAAATTGAGTCAACATTGTACCCTCCTTTGCGTTTTTTAAATAAACTATATAACTGTACATTATAGCATTATTTTCAAAAAATGTCAACACCCAAAGGTAATGTCCACATACATATGGCGGTTTTTCCAAGATAGCGGTATCTTGGAGGA
>CAZFCX010000001.1:26014-32797 GCA_964517825.1 uncultured Bdellovibrionales bacterium | reverse complement strand
AAACATTAGAAATTATTTAAAAATTACAAAATTATAAAATTAAAAATTTTATAGGGTTCTTTTTCTCTCTTCCTCTGTATAGGTGATTAGGGTGTCGCCTTCTTTGATGCGCGTGGAGCCTTCAAAAGTGATGCCACATTCATTGCCTTGGCCGACTTCTGCAGTCACGTTTTTATTTTGTTGCAAGCCTTCCAATTTTCCTTTGCCAACAATTTCTTTGTCGCGGAAAACTTCGATAAGGTCGCCTTTGAATATTTTTCCTTCCGTGACACGGCCGCCGACAATCATGTCGTGCTTGCCGGTTTTAAAAATTGCCAAAACATTAACTCTGCCATGATCGGTGCGCACAATTTCCGGCGGCAGCATATCAACGATGGTTTTTTTGACTTCTTCAACCAATTCATAAATTATCTTAAAAGTTTTGATGGTTAGATTGCTGGTTTCAGCCAGACGCTTGGCAACGGGCGTTGTTTCCACGTTGAAACCCAAAATCAAAGCACCAGCCGGCGCGCCTATTTTAATGTCGGATTCCGTGACGTTGCCCACGCCGGTTTCCACAAAGTTTATAGCAACCTCGTCGGTTTTAATGGTTCCTAAAATCTGTTCGATGGCTTCCAAAGATCCCTGCACGTCAGCCTTAAGAATCAGGTTTAATTTTTGCACGCCGCTTTCTTCAATGCCCTGTGAAATTTTTTGTGAAGTGCTGCGCTCCTTTTGCTCCAAGAGTCCGGTGGAAAATTCTTTGGATTTTAGTCTGGCGATAGCTTTGCCGTCAACAACCTGCAGAACGTCATTAGTGTTAGGAGTGCTATTGAGCCCCATAATCATTACCGGTGTTGAGGGCCCGGCGCTTTCCAGACTTTTGCCAGTAAAGTCTTCGATTTTGCGGATGCGCCCATAAGTCGTGCCGACAGTCACGTCCTGCCCGACTTTCAGTGTGCCGGTTTTGATCAAAATGGTTGCGACTGGTCCTTTTTGCGGATCCAGATTGGATTCCAAAACAATCGCCAACCCGTCTCTCTTGTCATCAGCCTTGAAATCTTCAACTTCAGATACAAGCAAAATGCTGTCCAAAAGCTCGTCGATGCCGATGTTTTGTTTGGCGCTGACATTGACACTGATTACGTTGCCGCCCCATTGTTCAATCAAAATTCCATTGTCAGCCAGTTCTTGTTTGACTTTTTGAGGGTTGGCCTCCGGTTTGTCGATTTTATTTATAGCCACCACGGTTGGAATTTTTTTATCTTTTAAATATTCAATCACTTCCTTAGTTTGCGGACGGACTCCATCATCAGCAGCTACAACCAAAACGGCAATGTCGGCAATACTGACGCCGCGTTCGCGCATTCCGGAAAAGGCCTCATGGCCGGGAGTGTCAATAAAAGTTATAAGCTGGCCTTTCTTTTTTGCTTGATAGGCGCTGATAGCCTGCGTGATGCCGCCGGCTTCCTTGGCAGCCACGCTGGTTTTGCGAATCGTATCCAAGAGACTGGTTTTTCCATGATCAACATGGCCGAGAATGGTCACAACCGGCGGGCGCGGACGGAGATTTTTGCCGGACTCTTTTTCTTTTTTGCAAATTTCAATCAGTTTTTCCACGGTGATGGTAGCTGAGTCGGAGATTTCCAAATCAACTTCAGTTTCAAAGCCCAGGTCCTGTGCTATGATAGCGGCCGTGTCATAGTCAATTTCTTCATTAATGGTGGCTAAAATTTTATTTTTCAAAAGTTCAGTAATAACCTGAGAAACAGGCAAATTTAAAAGCTCGCTGAATTTCTTCACCGTAATGCTGGCTGGAACCTTGACAATTTTTTTCTTTTCTTCCGGGTTCATGTTTTATGTAAAAAGTATATTATTTTAGGCTAGAAAAATATATAAGCCCTATTTTTTTATTCTAGCATGAAAAAATAAGGCTTGAAATAGGTAAAAATTTTTCTGTCAGATTTTTAGACTTTTGTGGGTTTGGTGGCAACAGCGGCTTTAATAGCCTGTTTTTCCTCTTCCGTTAGGGTATATTTGTCAGATTCGCCTTTGGAAATGGGTTTGGAATAAATTCGCGTGCCTTCTCTGGTGTGCAGGGATGAAATAACGATTCCGGAATTTTTGCCATCCAAGAGAGCCAACGCAAAACTTTGATCGCCGCCAATGTCTTTGAAGGGATTGAAACGGATAATTCCGACCTTATGAACGCTCTTTTGAGCCAAATCATGAATTTTGTTCGAAATCTCAAAAAGGTCCTGTATCTCCCTGTCTAATTGGCAAATTTCCTTTGTTTGAGCCAAAAGGATGGATTCCAGGTCTTGCGCTTGTTTGCCGGAAAAAAGCACCTCCAAATTCTTTATAATCTTTCTCTGGCGAATCAATGCAAAAATGGCTAAAATAAAGCTAATTAGAGCCAGAAAAGCTCCAGAAAGAATAATAATTTGTAAAATATTATCAGATATCAACATAGCTTAATGTTAATAATAATATCTATGCCGCATAATAGCACTATTTTTTTCAAGTGTAAAGAATTTTTAATTAATCATTTTTCATTTTTTTGTTTTCGTGATAAAATTAAATAAAATTGCATTTAGTTAGGAGGTGATTGACAAAAAAAATCGCGAAAAAAATCACGGCTATTATGATAGGCATCACCCTCATTTTAGAGGAATGATGCGGGGAAGAAGCAATGTTATTTATGCATTGGCACAATTGGATCAAGCTCAATGGGTTTTGTGGCGGATTTCTGGTGCTGGTATAAGCACAGAAAGGAGATTTTATGCAAAATAAACATTGCAAAAATATCCTTAAGGAGGCTGTGTTTGAAAGGAGGTGATCCAAATCTAAGACAAGCTTTGACTTGTTTAGGGATTGCATCCCCCAGGGCTAAAACCCCTGGCTACTGAAAATAGGGAGTGAACGAAACGTTCACTCCCACTTTTTATAAAATTGCGGGCTACATCGGTCTGGAACCCGGACATATAGGGCATTGTAAGGCTTTTTTGAGGGCTTGTCCAGTCTTGGGATTTGAAGAGGTCGGGTCGGGTTTTTGAGAGTAAAATGAGACAAATGAGACACGGGACAGCACCTGTCTCATTTTGAGAAATAAGACAGTCGAATGTCTTATTTCCTAAGGTCTTTTTCAACAAGCTTCCGGAGGTTTTCTTCACCTTCTAAGCCCTTTAGGCGACCCTGGGGGTATCCGAACGATAGTTCACTCCATCACTCATCAGACGCCAATTTGTGGGCTTTAAGGTAGTTTTGAGAAGTGCATAAATGCTTTCGTGATTATTTCTGCCAAATTTAGTGCCTTAAATACTGATTTATCTATAGCGCAAACCAACTTTCTTGCCCTTCTTTTTGCGATGTTTTTTGGCAGCTAATTTTTTCTTTTTGTTCATATGTTTGCATCAGTTTATTTTTTATCTTCCACTACTTTCTTCCATTTTTCAACATCCCAACCCATCTTATTTCGAAGTTCGCCGCTCGCCAGATAGACATTCTTGATACTTTCCTTTCTAACATAAAAATCATTGACCGACGGACCACTTTTCCCAATAAAGAAAGTGTTGTCTTTTCCGTCATGTGTAATTGTCAGTTGATACCCGCTGTCTTTTGCCACTTCGAATTTGCTCCAGTTATTCTCATTATTCGATACCATTTCCTTGATTTTTAAATCAGCAAAGTCTTGGAACAATTGATTTACTTTTTCTTCATCAGCTTCATTTTCTCCGATGAACCACTTATTGTCTTTGAAAATCAATGTTTTTTCGTCGCCTCCTTTTTTGATAACTATCTTATTTGCCGTTTCTTTGGTAAATCCGGACATGTTTACACTAACATTTTCCGTTTTTTTATCACTTTCATTATTCATTTTATCGCGAAGCCAAGGAAAAGCCGCAACGACGACGAGGGTCAACAGAATAAGCGCGCTAAACTTAATAAATTTATTGCTCATATGATTTTAATATTTAATATTGATAGATGTCGTCCTTCATTTTTCTCCTGCGGAAAAGCCGCCAGAAACCATATCCCGAAACCGAGAACAATGCAAAAGCCATATTGCCGAATTTCAGAATCGAAGGTTCCGATTGACTTGCAAAAACAAACTTGCGATCAGCTAGATTTTTAACCTTAATTTGGCTCAAAGCTGATTCTTGGCTAAGCCAGGAAATAGTTTCCATGCCAAAACCGAAATTGGAAGGGTTGTTTTTGACATTTTCATCATCCAGAAAATCGGCGTCTCCAACAATGATAATTCTTCCGCTTCCTTGTTTTGAAGAAAGCGCCACTGCCAAAAGTTTTTTTCCAAGATTTTGCGAAGAAAGTTTTTGGTCAGGTGAAATATTGAAACTGGAATTTTGGGCAGCGGCATATTCCGTCGTGGCAAGCAATTCTGTTTTTTCAAAGCCCTTTTCGCTAAGCGCATTAATATCGGTCTTTAAAGAGCTTGCCCAAGGTAAGGTAACGCTGTCTATTTTTGAAACGACAGGCGAATTTTCAGTCGCCTTCAAAGCTCGCATCCAAAATGGATACGGTAAAATATAGCGCATCTGCCCGCCGCCGAAACCGACTGATTCGTTTGAACGCAGGTCATAAACCAAATCTTTCGCTATTTCGACGCCAGTTTGATTTTTGACATATTCGAGCAAACTATTTTGGCTAGCAGAAGCAGATAACATTTGCGGCGAAACAGAAACTCCCTCCAGAAGAAACAAAACATTTCCTCCCTTGGCGATAAATTGAGAGAGAGTGTTTTTTTCGTCATCCGAATAATTTTCCGTAGGATTTGCTACAATCAAAGTCTTCACGTCATCCGGTATGGAAATTCTTTTCGGAAGCTCGGCGGGAGACTCTTCTTTTTTGGAAGTTTTTTTGTCATCCTTGATCTCGTCGCTTTTGGCGGCCACATCAACTATCTCAAACTGTTTTTTAAGCTCGTCACTTATCAGGCGATAATCACCAAAAAGACTTTTTTCTCCGTGTCCTGCAACGAATCCAATTTTCGGTTTATTGTCGACGGTTAACTTGCGGATCAGGCTGGTCATCTGGTATTCCAAGTTGTTTACGTCCTCCACAAAAGGAATCGCTTCGTTTTTTCCGCCATAAGAAATAGCAATGCCCAAATATCCATCTTTGACCTGGAATTCTTCCTGGGAAACCACATTAAAACGCACCGGCTGGATACCCTGCGAAGATGCTTCTTTGGCCGCTTCGCTATCAGTGGACGGATTTTTGTAAGATACTTTTATCTTGTTTTGTGAAGCTTTGCGATAGTCTTCTAGCATGTCTTTTGTTTCTCTGAGTACCGGCTGCAACTGGGCAGGCAGTTTATCCGAAGCGTAAAGCGAAATGTTCACAAGATCCGGAAGACCGGAAACGATATCTTTTGTGGCCGGCGAAAGCGTATAAATTTTCTCTTCCGTAAGGTCGATCCGGCCCGGAATTCTTGTTCCGACGATATTGGACAACACAAAAATTCCAAGCATTATGATTAAACCGGTTTGATAATTTCGATACGCGGATTTCCTGTTTCCATACTTGCTTTTAATGAGATTGAGATACGTCAGTCCAAGAAAAACCGCCGCCAACGAAACAAAATACCAAATGTCCCGCGTGTCAATCACACCCCTTGAGACGGAATCGAAATGATTAGAAACGGATAACTGTTCCAAAAAGGAAGCAATTTCCAATGGGAAATGATTGCTGAAAAAATCCGTTCCCACAATTACCAGAAAAAAACCAGCAATAGCGGAAACAAGAAAAGAAGAAATTTGGCTCGAAAAAAGACTGGAAACAAAAATGCCAAGACTAACAAGAACTGCAGCCAAAAATACGCCGGAAATATATTGTCCAAAAACTTTACCCCAATCCAAATCACCAAAGCGACTGAAGCTCCAGACTAAGGGAAAAATAAAAAGAAGTGATATTGCGACAAAAGCCACGATTCCCAAAAATTTTCCGATAATAAGCTCCGCCTGATTCAACGGATGAGTTAATAAAAATTCTAATGTCCCCTCGCTTTTTTCTTCAGCCAGCGCTCCCATAGTTAGAGCCGGAACAACGATCATAAAAATCCAAGGCAGATATTCAAAAAGCCCATCTAGGGATACTTCGCCGATCAAAAAGACGTTGCGAAAAAAGAGAAACTCCCAGAGCAGAAGAAAGGCCAGCACGACCACATAAGCCGTCGGGTTATTGAAATGCGAACGTAGTTCTTTTTTAGCGATGGTTAATATATTTTTCATAATGTATGAAATTTTAGTTATCTTGTTCCTTGGTTAAGTCTCGGAAAATTTCTTCCAAATTGCTCTCTTGCTTTTCCATTTTCCAGACAACCCACTTATTTTTCCAGATCTTTTCAGAAACAGCGGGTTCGATTTGGGCATCCGCTTCGGGAATAACTTCGACCCTGAATTTATTATCCTCCAGTTTTTTGATTTTCATTTTACTAACAGCTCCGATTGATCGCAATTCTTCTTCCACTTTTTCCCCCTCCAATTCCAGCACTAAAACATTTTCTCTTTTTGATAATTTGGAAAGTTGTTCTGGAGTTCCATCGGCAATTATCTTTCCTTTGTTAATAATCAGCATGCGGCTTCCCACCGCCTGAGCCTCCTGCATCACGTGCGTACTCATTATGATAGTATGCTCTTTTGACAAATCCTTGATCAACTGCCGAATCTCCGTCCGCTGATTAGGGTCAAGTCCCTCGGTCGGTTCGTCCAGGATAATCATGTCGGGCTTCGTCGCGAGCCAGCGCGAGAGCTGCTGGACCGGCCGGACACCGAGCAGGGCCTC
>CAZFCX010000001.1:0-26004 GCA_964517825.1 uncultured Bdellovibrionales bacterium | reverse complement strand
CGGTTCGTCCAGGATAATGATTTCCGGCCGATGGATCAGCGCAGCCGCGATTCCGACACGTTGCTTGTAACCCTTGGAAAGTTCTCCAATCGGACGCCGGTAGACCTTTTCTATACCCACCGATTTAACCGCGAAATCCAGCGCCTCTTTCTTTTCCTGATCCGGAATTTGGTGGAGACTCGCGGCCAAGTCGAGAAACTCCGCTACCTGCATATTTTTATACAAGGGATTGTTTTCCGGGAGATAGCCGATTTTTTTCTGAGCCTCGACTGGATTTTTTTCAATGTCAATACCGTCTATTTTCACCGAACCGCCGTCGAAAGACAAGAATCCGGTAAGAATCCGCATAGTGGTGGTTTTTCCGGCGCCGTTTGGACCCAAAAGTCCGATGATTTCTCCTTTTCCAATGGAAAAAGAAATATCGTTCACTGCCGCCGTTCGTCCGAATTTTTTGGTCAGATTTTTTACTTCAATCATATTTTTTAACTTAATTTTTGCCTAATGTTATTTTTAAATCTTTTTCTTCGCCCTTGTGATAAATTTTCAAATTGACTTCGTCGCCCGGCTTATGCTTGGAAATCAGATCAGCCAACTGGTTTCTTTCATTGACCTTTTGTCCATCGACTTCCAGGATAATATCGTTTTCCACAATTCCGGCTTTGTCTGCCGGCGAACCGGGCGTTACCGCCAAATCTGATCGGCTTTCTCCGCGAGAAACCAACGCTCCATAACCGTATGGAAGATTATTATTGCTTTTTACATCCTCGGTTATCAGCAAATAGCGCACACCCAAAAAGGCGGTTTCTTTGCCTTGAATGCTCCCCGTGCTTTTTACTTGCTCGAAAACGTCTTTGGCTTCATTGCCCAAAATGGCAAACCCGATGTTCTCCGCGCTGGCCATCGCCACATTTACGCCAATCACGTTTCCGTCAATGTCCAGCATCGGTCCGCCGGAATTGCCAGGATTGATGGCCGCATCCGTTTGGATCAAATTTTTCAATTGTTCCGTTTTGGCAAAACCCCCTCCAGCCGTGATCGATCTGGAAAGTCCCGAAATTACGCCTTTGCTGACAGTATTGTCGAATTCGCCCAAGGCATAACCGATTGTAATCACAGTTTGTCCCACTTGTAATCGGCTAGAGTCGGAAAAAGACAAAAACGGCAAACCTTTTTTGTCGATTTTCAAAACCGCCAAATCATTTTTCGGATCGCGTGCCATCACTTGCGCTTTAATTTTTTCGCCCTTATTGTTTTCATCATTTAAATAAACAGTGTAATCAGCTTCTTTATCGCTGACCACATGCTTGTTGGTTATAATATAGCCATCGGAGGAAACCAAAAATCCGGTGCCGGCTCCGATTTTCTGCTCTTGCGTTCCGTTTTGTCTTCGGCGCGGCACGCCAAAAAATTCCTCAAAGCCTTGCGGGACACCGAACGGCACATCAAAATAATTTTCAAAAGTGGGAATCTCTGCTGTTGCCACAATACTGACGACAGCCGGAGAAGCCTTTTTTACCACTTCAATTACTTGCGACTGTTCATCCACGATTTTTATGGGCTGAACATTTTGCTGTTCTTGTTTTTTAAATAAGTCTTTTATTAATGAAAATAAATTGTCGTGTTTTTCCACTTTCCATTCCTGGTATTTATCCATGCCCCAAGATATTGATTTGACCCCGACATAGATTACACTACCACCGAAAACCGCGGCTGCAATAACAATGATCGCTATAATTTTTAAAGAGAGTGTGTAATTATTTTTGATTTGCATATTTAGATTTGTTAATAATTAGTAAAAATAAGAGACTGTGTCCTTTGTTATATCAAAACAAGAATGTGATTTTCAATAATCTTTTCTATAGATCACTCGAAAAAAATCGAGTAATCCAAGAAACAATTATTTGGCCTTGATGGCAATTTTTTTCGGTTTGGCCCCCTCGGCTTTTGGCAAAGTAATTTTGAGAATTCCTTTGTCGTAATTGGCTTCCGCCTGATCAGCTTTGACACCCATCGGCAGAATCACCGAGCGAGAGAAGCTTCCCTCCCTAATTTCCTTACGATAATAGTCCTCGCGCTTAACTTCCTTTTTCTCTTCGGTATGTCCGGAAATCGTCAGCACATCATTCTCTACTGCAATATCAATTTTTTCCGGATCAATACCCGGCAGGGAAGTTTCAACGACGACATTGTCTTTATCCTGGCGCACATCGATGGCTGGAGAAAAATCACCACCTTCCCAGTTTTCCTCGAAAAATCTGTCCAGATCCCTCCAAGGAAAACCAGGTGTCCAACGCATTAGTCCTCTTTGCATAAGATTTACACCTCCTTTCTAAATAAATTTATTCCTTGCTAATTGATACAAATCGGGCGCCCGATTACATCATGCCGCCCATGCCCGCCATGCCGCCATGTCCATGTTCCTCCTTCTTTTTAGGTAGATCGGTTACTACAGCTTCGGTTGTGAGTAACATCGCTGAAACCGAAACCGCATTTTCCAAGGCGGTTCTGGTCACTTTGAGCGGATCAATTATTCCAGCCTTAATCATATCGTCGATAAACTTATCCTCGCTGGCATCATAACCGAAATTCATGTCGTTTTCTGATAACACTTTATCCAAAACAACGTCGGCGCTTTTCTTGCCGGCATTGAGTACGATTTGCTTGAGTGGTTCACTGAGCGATCTGACCATCGCCTCATAGCCGGCTTTGAAGTCTTGGCTTTGTTTATCATGCTTCTTGTCTAGCAATTCTTTGGATGCCTTGACTAAAGCCACACCGCCACCGGCCACAATGCCTTCTTCCACGGCCGCCCGGGTCGCCGCCAAAGCATCTTCCATTTTATGCTTGATATACGTAAGCTCGGTTTCAGTGGCCGCACCAACCCGGATAACTGCCACTCCGCCGGAAAGCTTAGCCATTCTCTTTTGCAGCTTTTCTTTGTCCCATTTGCTGTCAGAATTTTCCAATTGCGCCTTGATTTGTTCTACGCGAACATCAATATCCTTTTTTTCTCCAGCTCCGCCCACGATAGTTGTGTCGTCCTTGGTAGCGATAACTTTTTGCGCCATACCCAACATAGAAAGCTCCGCCTTCTTGAGATCCAATCCTTTGTCTTCAGTGATAACTTGCCCGCCAGTGAGAACTGCGATATCTTCCAGCATCGCCTTGCGATTGTCGCCAAATTCAGGTGCTTTGATAGCCAAGACATTGAGCGTTCCGCGCAGCTTATTCACCACCAAGGTGGCCAACGCCTCACCATCCACATCTTCAGCGATTATTACCAACTCTTTTTTTCCTGACTGGGCAATTTTTTCCAAAAGCGGCAAAATTTCCTGGATGGAAGAAATCTTCTTATCGGTAATGAGGATATGCGCGTCTTTCAGTTCCGCTTTTTGCGTTTCTACATCGGTAATCATATAAGGGGAAACATAGCCTTTGTCGAAATTCATTCCCTCCACAATTTCCTTGTCGAAACCGAAAGTTTGCGATTCTTCCACAGTGATCACTCCATCCTTGCCGACTTCATCCATGACTTGCGCGATAATGTCTCCCATTTCCTTGGACTCGGCGGAGATGGTTGCCACTTGCGCAATTTCTTCTTTGGAACTGATCTTTTTGGAATTCTTTTTCAAGATTTCAATGACATCATTTTTAGCTTCTTCCATGCCATGCCGGATGCCGATCGGGCTGATGCCGGTTTCCACAAATTTTAACCCTTCTCCGACCAAGGCTTGCGCCATAACCGTGGAAGTGGTGGTTCCGTCTCCGGCCACATCATTGGTTTTAGAGGCCACTTCTTTCACCAGTTGCGCCCCGATATTTTCAAACTTATCTTCCAATTCAATGTCTTTGGCAATGGAAACGCCATCATTGGTGATAGTCGGTGATCCATAGCCTTTGTCCAAAATCACATTGCGGCCGCGAGGACCAAGGGTTGTTTTGACAGTATTGGCGACTTTGTCGATGCCAAGCTTGATTTTTTTTCTGGCTTCCACGCCCATTTCAATTTGTTTTGCCATATGTTTAGAAAATTAATGATTAGAATTTTTAATGCTTTATTCCAAGATTGCCAAAATATCGCTTTCGCCAAGCAGGAGAAATTCCTCATTGTCTATTTTGATTTCATCCGGGGAATACTTTTTGAACATCACCTTGTCTCCGACTTTGATACTCATTGGAGCAACCTGACCGCTTTCCATACGCTTCCCAGGACCAATAGCCACTACCTCGCCCCTTTCCGGTCTTTCTTTGCTGGTTTCCGGAAGGACGATGCCAGACTTGGTAACCTCATCGGCGCTCATCGGTTTCACGACCACGTTGTCGTGCAATGGTTTCAGTTTCATATTTTTTGCCCTGATTTTAATTCCGCCTTAGCGGCACTAAAACCGGAAATTTAATAATTAGCCAATTAGCACTCGCAGTATGAGACTGCTAATTATTATTTTATAAAAAAGTTTTTAGTTGTCAAGAGTCAAAAAAATAGCCATTCTAGGCCTTTTTTGAGTGCTTAATTTTTTGCAAAATTATTTCTTGAAGTTTTTTTCAATAAGCTTTCGGAGGTTTTCTTCACCCTCTACGCCCCTTAGGCGACCTTGGAGGTATCCAAGGCGGTAGTTCACCCCATCGCTCATTAGACGCCAATTTGTTGGCTTTAAGGCGGATTTAAGAAGTCTTTGAAGGTCATAAACGCTTTCACGGTCATTTCTGCCAGATTTGGCATCTTGAATGCCAAATCCCAAAACTACATCCTTTTGAATGTCTGGCTTTTCAAACTCAAGCTTGGCATAACCAGCTTTTTCTATCACTGGATCAAGGAAGCTTTGAAGCTCCGCAACAGTAAGTTTCTTTATTTTTGCAATGGCATCATATAGTTCACTGTTTTCCTCTTTTTCTTCAACTTTTTTCATGAGATTTGTTGCTGCTTCCAAATGTTGCTTTCCGAAAGAATATTCAATGCCTTCTTCTTTTGAAAGGCAGTACTTTTTCCGCTTATATTCAAAACTTGGATCGATAGTTTCTTCTTTTTCGCTAAGATCGTAGCTAAAGGTGGTTTCGTGATGACATTCAGGACAATGGTAAACAGTTTCAACAACGCTTCCTTTTTTATTATGACTGCTTTCCATTTCTGAATTACATTTCTCGCATAATACTGGTTTTGGTCGCCACTCAATTCCATTTTCCCAATAAGCTCTACGCTTATGGCAATTGTCGCATTCAAATAGAAAAACAACTTCTTCATTGCCCTTAGAATCAGTCATCAGATCACGAGAAGTACAGCTGGTTAGTGACCTACTACAATGAAGGCAACGCACACCCTTTGGTTCAATGGCATTTTCCAGCTTTTCATCTTTTGCCTGGTCACGTTTCATCCATTCATTGGTTATTGTTTCTTTATCAAGATAGCGTTCGCCTTTAACAAAATACAGATGAAGATCGGCAAGTAGTCCACCATGAAGTCTTCGGGATGGTTTTGTTGGATCGAACTTTTTGCCTGTTTTTGCGTACGCATCATAAACCTCACTATCCCAACATTCGCATTCATCAATGGTCATGCGGTCGTATAGCTCACTATAGTAGATATAATCTTGAAGATGTTTATATGTCATAAAAAATCATTTCAATTCAATAAACTCCTTAAAGGAAATAGCACTTCCGCCCAATCTAGTAACTTTGTTTCTAAATTTTTCATCATTTGAGACCAAAACTAAACCATTTACAATTGCAGTTTCTCCAATGAGTGCATCCTCAATATGGTTATCATTATCATTTTTCAGTGCTTCAAAATATGTTGTACCATCTAGTTTTGCTTCATCTAGTTTGGAAACATCAAGAACGAAGTTTTCAGTTGGAATTTTTACTCCATCGCCCCATTTGCATTCATCCCATCTGGAAACACCCCAAACAGCAGCTTCTGTTGAAATTTTTACTCCATTGCCAAGCTTACAGGATCCTAATTGCGAAACTCCGCAGACAGTGGCTTCAGTTGAAATTAATTCACTATTGAAATTGTTAAATATTGATAATAGCTCATCTCTTTTTTTCTTCTTATCGTCGCTGATAGATTCAATCTCATCTCCTTGTATATGGGTCACATAGTATTTAAAATTTCTTGGCAATAAATTTAAATCTATCCCGTTATTTAATAATTCATCAAAATATTAGTGTCAAACATAAATCCTCTCACATGTATTTGATTTTTTGAGTCATCTTTAATCATAAAAGTATTATTTGGTTATCCTTCAAATTCCATTTTTCTTAATTGAATCTCCTCGGCAACTCTTTTTCTTTCGTGATCCTCACTTTTTAAAAGATTACTGATCATTTCATTGGTGAATTTCTTTATTCTATTATTCTTAGATTTTTTATATTTCTCTAGGGAATTTGCTCTTTCTTTATAAGCGTCAGCAATTCCATATTCTCCCGATGCGGTTCCAATGTTGTATATGGTGCCACCAATCATCCTGTGAATTTTCTTATTGTCAGTTTTCCCCACAATACTTAAGCAAAATTCCAAATCAGCACCATGTGTGCCATCCATTGCATTTATGACACGGATTAAATCATTGTCGTTTCCATTTTCTACAACTTCCGAAAATACTCTCATTCTATCTATTTTTAAAGATTCTAAAAATCTACTGACCTCCCAGTTATAAGTAGACCAGCCAAGTGTCATTGCGCTGATCCATTCGTGCATTTTTTTAGGAAAGTTTTTATCACTTGAAATGAGGCTTTGCATATCTGGATTCAAATGATATGGAATGGCTTCAAATTCTTTTCTTTTCATTAACCTCTTCATGCCTCGAGATTTGTCCATTTTTTGCAATGTGTCCGCTCGTTTTATTCGCTGATTAAAAACATCCACTATGCAATCAAAATCCTTATTGCAAAGCGCAATCAAAAATTCTTGAAGATGCCAATCCAAATCAGGAGCTTCAATAACTTTCTTTAAAAGAAACTTTTTGAAAGCTGTGCTAGTCAAAGATAAATCAAGCCATTTAAAAACAGTGGCGACAAATTGTATCCCATGATAATGAATCTGGGAATATTCAGGATTTTTTTCTATCTCCTCTTTCAACAAGCTTTCCATTTTCTTTTGTTGTGGCTTGGAATTAAAGGAAAGTGCATGAAATAGACGATCGTGCATATACCACATACCGTTATCCCTTTTCTTTGTTTTTAAAAAAGAAAAGCGTTTCTTTTTGAAAACAATTTCTTCAAGAACTGCTATTTCATTTGCTCGCAATTTTCTGGGAGGTTGTTCATTGGTATATCCTAAAAGAGAATTACATATACCTCCAATGAGATGGGCATTTCGCTTATTAACAATTTTCTCAATATATTTATCCCAAAGATCAAATCTTTGTGCGACTTGAAGGCCAATAAGAAAACTTTCAGAAAATTTAACAAGTGCGCCATGTTTTTTGAAAGCGATCTCTAAAAATTTATCAGCAATGTCTGGTTTTTCTATGGAAAGTCTTTCAAGAAATCTCTTGAAATCACCAAGTTTCCACTCCTCGATAACTTCTTTTTGCTTCGCCAGTGTTTCTAATGTTTCCAGCCATTCATCAAAATTTTCATTAGAAATTGTAGAGATAATATCCAGCTGATCTTTTTCTCTTCGCTGCTTTGATTCTTCATATCCTTCTTCGCCCCTGTAGGCAGCGCGTCCACCAATCATTGGGCATACCTTTGTATAAAAAGGGTCTTTTATGATGTCTTCTCGAAGCTTTGCGAGATCAGCCCTAGTGCCTTTTTCTGGTTTTGCAAAATAAAACATCCTTTCTTCTATCTCTTCCGCAACAGCAATATTTTCCTTTATAAGATTTCCTGCTTCATCAAAAATCATTTTTCTATATATGCCAGCAAGATATTTTGCATCCTCCTCAATCATACTCTTCAATGAGTCTGAATATGAAACATTTGATGGACCACGCATGGCTTCCTCCAAAACAGATGCTAATTGCAATCGTATTTTTGGATCAGAAGTTTTTACATAAAGATCGTATATGAAGTCCATGGTCTCTTTTCTCATCTTTTTGAGAAAATCCGTAGGATCAACTTGGGCAAAATGCATGTTTAGAGTTTTTTCATTAGCCCATGAAGAACCTTCAATAGAAGAACTAAGCAATTCCTTAACTACGGTTAAAATAAATTCAATATTTAATAATTTTTCAGTCTGTGACCATTTTTTGATAAATTCAAGGATAAATTTCTGATAACTATATCCAGCCTTGCTTTTAGTCAAAAGATGGTAATCAAATTTAGCAACTGCCTTAAGAGCATCTATTGATTTTTCATTGATATCCTTATCCTTGCTTTTTATCAGATCAACAAGAATTAAAAGTACTTTTTCTGTAGAGAAATACCTGACACTTTTAATTAGACTAACACACTTTATGAGGACATCTTTATGCGTTTTTCCAAATATTTTTTCTCCTCCAAAATTTCCAATTGGAGTAGCCTTTTTCGGTTTTTTCGAGAGAACTGATTTTATTATTGAAATTATTTCCTCAGGTTTTTTGTCTGGAAAATTTCCAATTATTTCAAGCTTTCCAAAGATGTCATCATTTGTAGAAGAAGCTAGTATGTTTTGTATGTTATAAGCCTCTTTGAAAATACTTGCTCCATCCACCATTGCCTTATGCTTCTCATATAAATTTTCAAATTGATGGGACGCAACTTGTATGTGTTCGATCATTGTTTTTTCAAATGAGCCTTTGAGTCCTTTGAGTCCTAATTCATCTAATGATTTTTTATCTTCTCCAGGTTTATAGATTATGTCATGCTCAATTTCAGACCAAACATGATACAGGGCTGAAGTTATCTGAATTTCGCATTTTAAATCCTTAAATTTCTTGTATTCTGGCAACATTGCTCTGCCTGCATCAAGAGAGAATATGCAGTGAGTGGCCCGATAGCCGCCAGCTTTATATCTTTCCTCAAATGACAAATTATCTTCCCCAAGTTCTTTTTTAAGGATATCTAGAAAAACCTGTTTTTGACTTTCGAGATAAAATACAACTCGAACACCTGCCAGATCTTCTATCTCATCTAGCGATTTATATGTTCTACCTTTCTCCTTGGCTTTCCTGATAATCTTTTCATGCAATTTTAATGGATTCTTTTCTCTCGCGGTGATTACCTGAAATTTAAAATCAGCGAGCAACCTTTCTAAAATAGACTTAACTGTCTGAGAAAAGTCCCTGTAAAGTTCTCGCTTTGCATTATATTCTTTTAATAATTTGTCGGCATTTTTCTTTGCCATGAAAGTTATCTTAGGACAATCATCTCTTTTTCGATATTGTATCTATAATTTACAATTCCACCATTAATATCAACTCGATTACTTTTTCAATTATTGGCAATGGAGCGATAAACCACTCTCTCTGATTGAGCATAATTTTCCAAATTTATTTACCTGATTTTCTTCTATTGCATTCTTTGCATAACATCTGGCAATTTTCTGCGGTTGTTTTTCCACCGCTATGCCACGGGTCAATATGATCTGCTTCCATTTCTCCTATTTCCCATTTTTTATTTTTATTTTCACCTTTACAATCTGGACAAATTCCGTTTTGTCGTTCGTATGCTTCCCGTTTCATGTTTGGTGTAAATGCTCGAATAGAAAGATATTTTTCTTTTTGAGTAAGTAGATATGGATAAATGCCCGACTTCTTCGTCACATCTTCGTCTTTCTAGTTTTTCAGAATTAAACTTTTTATCCTTAAATTCATTGAAAAGCTCACCCCAATTTACACTCGACATCTCTTTTCGATAATTTGGAAAAACTTCTCGCACCCAATGAATTACATTTTGAAAATATTTCCACAATTCATCTGCATTTTTATCATGTTGATGTTGTGCCATATATTCTTCTATTTCTTCATTGTTAATCCAAGAAATTGCAGTTTCTAGATATTCCTGTCGAATAGGAGAACCTGTTATCAATTGTCCACCATCATTTGCAAGCAAATATGCCGCACAATTTGTTTTGCTAAACTTTAATTTGGCATCCGTTAGCCAAGGACCCGTATAAACTGCATTTCTCAATTCTTGAGGAAATAATTTTTCACCGGCTATATTGATAATCTTAAACCAATCCAACTTTTCTTTATCATTTCCTTCGCAGTGATAAATCATTAGATCATAATTCAAAATTTGTTCTTGCTCTTCTTTTGTTAAATTATGAAACATTGCGATTCTACCATTAAATTCAATAGAAAAATCTCCATTTACGAATTGAGCAATGCTAATTGTTCGCTGTTGACCATCAAGTACTTCAAAATTTTCATCTTCTTTTTTTACCCAGTACATTACATTCAAAGGAAAACCATTTTTAATAGTTCTAATTACTTCATCTCGTTGTTTTCCACTATAGACAAACTCCCTCTGATACTTTGGACGAATATCTAATTTACCGCTAAAGGCACTAACACCTTCTTCAGCACTATCTTTATAGTCTTTTACGACTTCTGAAATTTTGATTTTATGTAAATCTATTTTCATATTATTTATATTGAATGATTATTTTAATGTGAATTTTCTAATTCTTTTGCATAATTTTTTAAATTCTCTTTGTCTATTGATTGAGTAATTTTTCTATACTTAGAATTTACTTTTTGCCCAATACGATCAATTATTTTTGATAATTCTTGATACCTTTGATATGGGGAAAATTTATCTAAGAATAATACTTCTAATATATCTTTCAATTCTTTTACTTCTAATTTTCTAGAAATATCAGCAATCTGCCATTTTAATTGAAAAACTTTTTGAGTTATATCTTGTGATGATTCTTTTTCTTTAATATGTGCAGAAGCAAGCCAGAACTGCCAACCAGATAATTCTATCAACTTCATGTACACCTCAAAAAATAGTTCCTCTTGTGTTTTCTTTTTTTCAAAATATTTTTGTATTTTGGCTGTCAGATAAGCAGTTATAATGGAAGTAATAATAACCACAAGAAGATCACTTGTACTAATAACTTGCTCTAAAAAATTTACAATTAAATCCATCATAATCATCTTTGTGGTTTTTTGTTTTTAATAAGAACTCTTGCGTAGATTTCCTTGTTGTTTATTGTAAATCTTTTACCGTAATTTGGATTATCCTCCACATATCTATCAATGCCAATAATCTCAAACTGATTTGGACTATATTTATCTAAAAATGTTATAGGAACGCCCATTACTCCTGAATAATTCATTGGGATATCACTCACTTTATTAACATTTATAGCATTATAGGCATCATAATTTGGATATTCTTCTAATGAATATTTTTTGTATAAAGTCATCTCTTGCTGACGTTTCTCCGTATCTAAATTTGTAAACCAAACAATTCTACCCATACTAAAATATTTAGTACCATTTTCGATTTTCTTCCTTGTCTCTGTTGGAATGTCATAATCCATTGGAACCTGAAACCATTTCGTTCCTCCATTATCATAACCGAGCCACAATTTATCTTCTTTGATCAATTTGAAAGTTTCTTTATAGGTGATAGCGTTCTGATCACCAAGAATCAAAAACTTTTTATTGTAATCAATTAATTGTGCAACATATTCTCTAAACAATGAAAAAGGCGGGTTTGTTACCACAATATCAGCTTGTTTTAAAAGCTCAATGCTTTCTTCACTCCTAAAGTCTCCTTCACCTTTAAGTGGCGACCATTCGTTATTTTTATTATTCTTTAACTGTTCGGCAATATCACGCAAATCAAATGCACCATCGCCATCTAAATCACTAACTTCATTTATAATAAATTTATTCGCTGTTGCTTTTGGGCGACCTTTTAAATTGGTGGATGTTTTATTCTCGCCAAATAGTCCTAATTGAGTGTTGGCAATAGGTGATGGCTTGTAACTTGTAGCGATGAGCTTCTTTAGACCTAGAGCATTAAAATTTGAGGCAAAATACTTGAAAAAATTACTTTCAAAAGGATCGTCGCAATTGCAATATACTACCTTGTCGCGAAATTGTTCTTTGTAGTGTTTTAACTCCTTTTCAATATCAATAAGTTGAGTGTAGAACTCGTCTTTTTTAGCTTTGCTTGCTTTATGCAAATTTGTATTTAAAGATTTTGTCATATTACTTAGTTTTTATCGAGAATCTTTAAGATATCTTCTTTTTTATACCTTCTGTCCCCACGTTTCCCAAAACGAATTGCTTTCAGGATACCTTCATTGTCCCAATTGCGAAGCGTGTTGGGATGGCAATTTAGAAGCTCGCAAGCTTCTTTAAGAGTCAATATTTCTGGATATTCCTCAATTTTCTTTGGTTGATTTTTCATAGATTTTGACTTACCATTAGTTTACAATGAAATACCTGCTTAGTAAAGCATAAAAACCATGAATATAAATGAATTTATCGAGAATTGCAACAAGTCTCCGTTGTTTTATAAAAAGCTTGAGGTAATGATTACCAAAAAAATTCTCAAAGAACTCAACTTTCTTCAAAAGGATTATTACCCCTTTCGTGATGTCCCTGAACTGGAGAGGCGTCTTTTCTTTACTCCTCCTTCAATGATTTCCAACAAAAAAGATGCCGAATCGAAAAAGCAAGAAGTTTTGCGAGATATGCAACATGCAAAACTTATTTCTATCTATAGCAACCAAAAATTATTGAAGAAAGTTCGTCGAGATTTAAAAATGCCATTTGATAACAGAGGCTTTATTCTACCCAAAAAGAATGTGCAACAAAAAAATTACATAAATGTTTTACTCAAGAATTTAGATAATGAAACGCATTATTGTTAAAATGGAAGAGAATTTAGATAATGAATATAAGAATTGGCTGCTTAATTTTGTTGACGACATAGAACATTACAATAAATCGGCACGTAAAAAAGTTTATGTCGCAGATGCCTTAAACAAGGAGCTTGAGAAACATGTATCATTTCTTTTGAAAAAATGGAACTTATCATCGAGATACCATGACGCTATCATCGAATTAGTACTTTTTAACCGAATTATTCCCGCTGACCCAAACATTACTTTTAGGAGTAATTTTCTACAATTTGGCGTAAAACCAAGAATGTCAATTGAATTCGACGTTGACACCACAAAAACTGAACTTATTAATTTTATTGAAAAAGATCCCTTTGGGCTGTTCACGGGAAAGAAAAGGGTTATTCATCCAAAATTAAAGCGAACTTCCAGGAAAAATAAGGAAACGGAAGAAATGATCGAGATTTTTAATAAGGAAAAAGGAGAAGGAAAATACGATAAATATGCTTATAGCGCTATTAGTACTAAATTTTGGAGAAAAGGCTATAAATCAGCAACAATAAGGAAGAGAATTAAGGGAAAATAAACAAAAACTAAAAAATCACCTTAAGATCACCTAAATAAAGGTGATTTTTTGGCGTTTATGATTAAGTTATAAGCCTTAATAAAAGCAATATGCCAAAAACAAAACTTGAATGGCGCACAGAAAAACGCCTCGTCAAAGATCTTCTCCCTTATGAGAAGAATCCTCGCACAATAAGCGAGAAGCAAATTGAGGACTTAAAGAAAAGTCTCAAAAAATTCAACCTAGTAGAAATTCCCGCCATAGACAAAGATGGCAAAATCATTGCTGGACATCAGAGAATCAAAGTTCTGCAACTTCTTGGTAGAGAAAATGAAGAAATTGATGTGCGTGTGCCGAATCGCAAACTTTCAGAAAAAGAATATGAACAATATCTGCTCACCAGCAATGCTGTGGGTGGAGACTGGGACTTTGAGAAACTGAAGTCATTCGACATTGAAATGCTTTTAGATATTGGCTTCAGTGATGATGATTTGTCGCAAATCTGGGACGATCACTTGGAAACTGAGGATGACAACTTTGATGTTGAAAAAGAGCTAAAGAAAATCAAAAAACCAAAAACAAAACTTGGTGATGTTTATCAACTTGGTATCCACAAACTCATTTGTGGAGATACGACAGATCCGAGTGTTATCAAAAAACTTTTCGAAAAAGAAAAAGCAAACATGATATTTAGCGATCCTGTCTACAATATAAATCTTTCTTATGACAAAGGAATCGGCGGCAAACAATCATACGGCGGAAAAACCAATGACAAAAAGACGGATGCTGAATATAAGGAATTTCTCAAGAAGAGTTTGGAAAATGCCATGTCAATTTCGCATGATGATTGTCATTTTTTCTATTGGTGTGATCAGGCATACATAGGTCTTATGCAAGAATTGTATTGCGAAGCAAACATCATGAATAAAAGAGTTTGCCTATGGATCAAAAATTCCCACACCCCAACTCCAAACATCAGCTTCAACAAATGCTATGAACCGTGCGTTTATGGAATTAAGGGCAAGCCCTATCTTTCCAAGAATGAGCAAAGTTTGAATGAAATCCTCAATAAAGAAATTGGCACTGGAAATCGCTTAATTGATGATGTTTTGGATATGCTCGACATTTGGCTCGTGAAACGCTTGGCTGGAAGTGATTATGAACATCCAACCATGAAACCGCCGACACTTTATGAAAAAGCTATCCGTCGTTGCACAAAAATTGGCGACATCATCTTTGATGGCTTTGGCGGATCAGGAAGTAGTCTCATTGCTGGCGAGCAATTAAAACGCAAGGTCTATTTAGTCGAAATAGAACCTATCTTTTGTGATCTAATTATCAATCGTTATGAAAAACTCACAGGACAAAAAGCCAAAAAGCTCAATTAAGCACGGCGACATATTTCAAATCAGAGATCATATTCTTGTTTGTGGAGATGCCAGAGATAAGTCACTGATTGATAAAACCTTGAAAAAGATGAAAGTATCTGCCGTCATCACCGATGTTCCCTACGGGGTGCTATATACCGAAAGTAAAGCAGGACTTAGCAAAGTTAAGGTCAATAAAAATATTCTTAATGACGACATCACATCCGAAAAAGAATATTCCAAATTCACCAGCGATTGGATTATTCCACTTCTTCCACACCTTCAAAAGAAAAATGCATTCTATATATTTAATTCCGACTTGATGCTTTTCGCTCTCCGCGAAGGAATGTTGAGTACAGGACTCAAGTTCTCCCAGCTTCTCATTTGGATCAAAAATCATGCAGTCATCGGAAGAAAAGATTATCTGCCGATGCATGAACTCATCGCAGTTGGTTGGCACGGAACACATGCTTTTCGAAAAGCTAAAGACAAATCAATTCTTTTCTATCCGAAGCCAAATAAAAGTTCGCTCCATCCTACGCAAAAACCAATTGGACTGCTTCGCAGAATTGTTCTCAACAGCACGGAAATTGGCGATGTAGTTTATGACTGCTTTGGTGGATCAGGGTCAACAATGGTGGCTTGCGAACAAACCAAAAGAAAATGCGTGATGGTCGAACTTGATCCTGAATATTGCCAAACAATCGTCAATAGATTTGAGAAAACTTTTGGCATTAAAGCAAAACAAATATGAAAAGTAATGATACCAAAAAACTTTTCTTGGAAAACCTCAAGAAAATTCCAATCATCCAAGTTGCTTGTGAAAAAGCAGGGGTTTCTCGGGCTACCGTCTATCGTTGGCGGGAAAAAGACAAAAAGTTTCGCAAAATATTAGATGAAGCATTATCCCAGGGCGAAGCATTGATAAATGACATGGGCGAATCGCAACTCATATCACTCATGAAAGAAAAGAATTTTTCAGCTATTCGTTTTTGGCTAAACCATCGTCACGATAAATTCAAAGAACGGGTTGAAATAACCACAAAATCCGAAGAACAAGAAAAACTTTCGCCTGAGCAACAAAAAATAGTCAAAGAAGCATTAAAGCTCGCTTCATTTGGCAAGAAGAAATTGAATAATAAAAAAGTTAATTAATTTAATTGCAATCATATGGAAAACACCATCATGCCCGCAAAAATTATAGATCAGATGATGAAAGACAAAGCTATTAGAGTAGCAATTACTCAAAAGAGTCACCTTATGTTCTTTAATTTCTATTTTGCTCACTATGTGAAATATCCAACGGCTGATTTTCAACAAGAAATTTTCGCATTAACGGAAGATGCTTCGGTAAAAAACCTTTTCATTGTCGCATTTCGCGGTTCTGCCAAATCAACAATTATTACTACTTCATATCCGATCTGGGCAATTCTCGGAGAACAACAAAAGAAATTTGTAGTTATTCTTTCTCAAACGAGAATCCAAGCTCGCCAGCATATGGTGAATATCAAAAATGAACTGGAAAATAATGAAATGCTCAAAAACGATCTCGGACCATTCAAAGAACTTTCTGATGAATGGGGTCTGGCGACACTAGTTTTTCCTAAACTGAATGCTCGCATCAGTGCCGCCTCCTCTGAACAAAGTATCCGTGGTATGCGCCATGGACAACATCGACCAGACCTCATTATTGGGGATGATGTGGAAGATATTAACTCAACCAGAACTCGTGAAGGTCGCGATAAAACCCATCGTTGGCTCACGGGAGAAGTAATCCCTTCGGGAGACAGGGATACACGATTGGTAATTGTGGGAAATCTTTTGCATGAAGATTCGCTTTTAATGCGAATCCAGCAGGATATTGAAGAAAAGAAATTGGATGGCTTATTCAGATCATATCCACTTATCAATGAAAACGGTGAAATTCTATGGAAAGGAAAATATGAAAGCAATGACACCATTGAAGAAGAAAAGAAAAAGACTGGAGATGACATTGCTTGGCAGAGAGAATATCTGCTTCGCATTGTTCCCAATGAAGGACAGGTTATCTATCCAGAGTGGATTCAGTTTTATGACGAGTTGCCAAAAGATAAAGAACCACGATACACAGGAATTGGCATTGATCTGGCAATTTCCAAAAACGATACCGCGGATTATACCGCTATCGTAAGTGGAGATGTTCATGACTATGGATCCGATATGACCATCTATATTCATCCTAATCCGATAAATTATCGAATGAACTTTCCCGAAACGATCATGCAGATAAAGACTCTCGCATGCGTTGGTAAAAAATCACCTTATTTTTACATCGAAGAAGTCGCTTATCAAAAATCACTCATTGAGCAGTTGAAATATGATGGGGTAAAAAATGTGCATGGTGTGAAAGTTCATGGACAAGACAAAAGAATGCGATTATCGATGACGGCAAATCTTATTAAATCGGGCAAAGTGCTTTTCCCAAGAAAAGGTGCTGAGGCACTACTTCAACAACTTACAGGATTTGGCGTCGAAAAACATGACGATTTGGCGGATGCTTTTGCCAATCTTGTGCTGAAAGCTATTGAAGAAAATAAGCAAAAATGCAGGGTATTTGTTAATAAACCAGCAGGATTTTAGGGGATTTTTGAGGGTCTGGACTTTATTTGGGTATTGCGTCATTCATTGGGTAAACCAATAAACCATATGAATAACGCAACCGTAGAGCAAAAAATAGGGCTTTCCAAGGGTTTTCAAAGCCAACAAGAGGCAGAACCGACTAAGGTCAAATATTGCCTGTACGCAAGAAAATCAACCGAATCCGAAGAACGGCAGGTGCTTTCAATCGATTCCCAGATTAAAGAAATGCTCCAAATCGCCGAGCGTGAGAATTTGGAAATTGTAGAAATAAGACGTGAAAGCCATTCAGCCAAAGACTCAGCACAACGCCCAGTTTTCAATGAGCTAATTGAAGATATTCGGAGAGGAAAATTTAATGGAATCCTAACTTGGGCACCAGATCGTCTGAGCAGAAATGCAGGAGACCTTGGAACACTCGTTGATCTTATGGATCAAAAACTTCTGATGGAAATCAGAACTTATGGTCAGCAATTCAAAAATTCTCCCAATGAAAAATTCTTGCTAATGATTTTATGCTCGCAAGCAAAACTGGAAAATGATAATCGAGGCATCAATGTGAAGCGAGGACTCAGAGCAAGATGTGAAATGGGCATCTGGCCAACTTGCACGCCAACTGGATATCTCAATGAAAGATTATCCGAAAGAAATTGCCGAATTGTTATTGACCCTATTCGCGGACCAATTCTTAAAAAGATGTTTGAAAAAGTTGGTTATGATCACTGGAGCGGAAGAAAGATTTATCACTGGCTCAGATTCGAACTGAACTTCAAGGGCAAGAGCAATAAAAATCTTTCACTAAGCAATATTTATCGACTTCTTCAAAATTCATTCTATTACGGACCATTTGAATATCCCAAAGATAGTGGCAACTGGTATCAAGGAAATCATGAGCCGCTTATAACTAAAGAATTATTCGAGCTTACCCAAGAGCAACTCAAACGAGATCGAATTGTCAGAGAGGGTCGTGAGTTTGCCTTCACCAAACTGCTGACTTGCGGACACTGCGGTTCAGGAATTACTGCTACGGAAAAATACAAGCAATTGAAAAATGGCGGATTGAATAAACATATCTATTATGGATGCACCAAATCGAGAGACCTACACTGCAAAGCTGGCTATGCCAAAGAAATAGATTTGATAAATGATTTGGTGAAAATTGTGGATGAACTGGAAATTGACGAGATTGGTCTTCGAAAGCAATTTGAAGAAGAAATCGAAAGATATAACCAATTCCAAAAAACAGTGCTTATGATGCAAGGCAAAGAAAAAGAAGCCAAGTTCCAAGAAAATTTTGATATCAGAACATATGCAAAATATGTTTTGAGGGAAGGAAAAATTGATGAAAAGCGAGAGTTATTAGCAGGGCTGAAAAGTAGATTGATATTTATTAATAAAAAGCTAATTCTAGCCAAAAAAGATGAGACCGCCATAAAATAACTGAAGTATTGATAAAGTTCCTTTAAAATGTAATAATTAGGGTACAACATTGCCTAAACCCATGACGAAAGGCATGGGCATGGCAGAATATATGAATCCTAGACGAATAGAAACGGTCTCGTGACCGGCGCTTATTCGTCTAGGTCGATGTTCCGAAAGGTTCATCGGGCAGTCTCGAAAGGGATTGTCGTCCGGCTCGCGGGACCTTTTGTGTACCTTAAAAATCAATTTGTTAAGTAAGTAATTAATTTAATAAAACCTAGACGAATATGAACGAGAACAACCAGTCTCAAGGGCAGACTCAAAACGCCCCAGCAAAAAAGCCGTTTTATAAAAAATGGTGGGTCATTACCATCGGAGTAATTGTGTTTATCGCAATTGTAGGAAATTCATCCGAGGATAAAGGTAATAAACAAACATCGCAAGCACAGCCTCAGCAGGCTGAAAACAAAGTTAGTGAGACAGCTAATAAGAAAGAGGAAAAACCAGCAGAACCAGAAAAACTTACTCCGCAAGTCACCGTAACAAGTGCCAATATTTCCAAAGAATACTCAGAAAATGAAGTCGCTGCGGATGAGAAATATAAAGGAAAAATTATCGAAATATCAGGAAAAGTCGTCAGCATCGACAATGGAACTTTCGATAATGAAATGATTGTTAAGCTTGCAGACGGTCAATATGATTTTTATGCACCGTGGTGTTACATGAAACCAAGTGAAAAAGAAAAGGTGCTCAGCTTCAAAAAGGGTCAGCAGATTACTCTAATCGGAAAGGGTGATAGCGCAACTATGAAATCACCAATTTTGAAAGAGTGCACTGTGAAATAAAAGATACTAGATAACAAAAAACAGCGGTCGCAAAACTGCTGTTTTTTTTGTTGCTCATTTTGCGTAGACCTTGGGTCTCTCTACCTCTTGAGCTTTGTGCGGAAGAGGTGGGATTTGAACCCACGAAGACATTTCTGCCTTGCAGCTTTTCGAAAGCTGTGCCTTCAACCTCTCGGCCACTCTTCCTAAAAAAGTATCATGTATAAAGTAGCACGTATTGGGTATAAAATGCAAAAATGCAAATTCATTCTTTGTGCCCTCTGTATTATACGAGATACGCGGCAAAGCAGCATTTTGTTATTTTTCATTTTTGTTGTAAAATGAATGCGTAGTATAATGGACGTAAAATTTTATGGAAGAAGAAAAAAAGGAATTCGGAAAATTCATTGATCCGGATTCGATTATCGCGCAATTGGAAATTCAAGACGGCAACGTGGTCGCTGATTTTGGATGCGGGCCAGGATTTTTTTCCGTGCCTTTCGCCAAAGCTGTCGGCGATGAAGGAAGAGTTTATGCACTGGATGTTTTGCCGCAAGCCCTGGAATCAGTTAAGAGTAAAATGCGGAACTTTGCCGTGCCAAATATAATTTTGATGCGGGCGAACGTGGAAAAAGAAAATGGTTCCAAATTGCCGTCAGATTTGGTTGATTGGGTAATTCTTAAAGATGTTTTATTCCAAAATCAGAAAAAAGAAATAATTATTGCCGAGGCTAAAAGAATTTTGAAGCCGGAAGGCAGGATCATTGTGGTTGAGTGGAACAAAAAAGATTCCGGTGTTGGACCGGAGGACAATCTGAGAATCGATTGTAAAGTTTTAAAAAAAATGTTTACTGACCAGAATTTTGCCATAGAAAAAGACATCCTGGCCGGCGACTTCCATTATGCTTTTGTGGCAGCAAAAAAGTGATAATCTCTACAAGTTATGAATTTTATAAGAATATACGAATTAAATTCTATAAATTAAAAATAAATACAAATACAATGTTAATCAAAAAATTAATAAAAAATAAATTCAGAATAATTTTAGCGATACTGGCTGTTGTGGCAGTGCCGATTTTTTCCGGTTGCGGAGGCTCCAGTGCTGACAGCAACTATAAAGTCACCCTGGAAATCTGGGGTCCTTTTGATGACTCTAATATCTACGGTGAAATAATTAAGGAATACAAAAAAATAAATACCCATGTCGGAGAAATTAAATATAGGAAATTTAGCCAGGACACGTATAAGCAGGAATTGATCGAGGCATTAGCTTCGGGCCAAGGTCCTGACATATTTTTGGTAAAAAACAACTGGTTTCCGTCTTTTGAAAACAAAGTTTATCCGGCTCCCGAAGTATTTGTTAGCCAGCAGGATATAAAAAATAATTTTCCGGACGTTGTTTCTTTTGATTTTGTGAATGACAGCAACGGAATTGCCAGCGTTTATGCCGTTCCGCTTTCCATCGATTCCATGCAGCTTTATTATAACAAGGATATGTTTAACGCCGTGGGCATTATTTCTCCCCCTAAAACATGGGAAGAATTTCAGGAGGATGTGAAAATCTTAACTAACATCAATGAAGAAGGAAAAATTATACGAGCTGGTGCTGCTATAGGAACTGCCTATAACGTCAATCAATCAAAAGATTTGCTGAGTTTATTGATGCTGCAAAACGGAGCTCAGTTGCCGACAAAAAGAGGAGAGTTTGCTAAATTTGACGAGGGAGTGGTTTCTTCCGCAGGAAATTTAAAAGAGTTTAAGCAGGCAGGTGAAATTGCTCTGAATTTTTATACACAGTTTGCAAAAGTCAACAATTCCGACGGGAACAGCAACGTGTTTTATACGTGGAACTCTAAACAGCCGAACGCAGTGGACGCTTTTGCCGGAGGCTCAGTTGCGATGATTGCCAACTATGCCTGGCAAAATTTAAATATAAAAGGCAGAAACCCGAAACTTAATTATGATGTGGCAGCCATACCACAGGCTGATCCGAATAATCCGATCTCAATCGCTGACTATTGGGGGTACACGGTTTCTTTGAATAAAGTTTCTCCTGTTGCTTCAGCAGCACAACCTGACGTAAAGCCGGTGTCCAATGATGTACGGGCTCGTGAAGCCTGGCAATTCCTGCGATTTTTAACGCTGAAAAATTCAGGAACGGTCAAGCTATATAATGTTGTTTCGGGAAACACTAAAGACTTTCCGATGAATTTTGATCCAGCTTTTAATTATTTGGAAAAAACTTCTCAACCGGCAGCCCGTCGCGACCTTATCCAGGAACAAAAATCGGATCCTTTTCTGGGAGTGTTTGCTTCCGGAAATCTTTTTGCCAAGAGCTGGTATCAGAAAAATCCGGAATCCATCGACGCAATTTTTTCTTCAATGATAGAATCGGTTAATCTGGGAGGAGTATCTCTGCACGATGCCTTAGTTTTGGCAAGAAACAGGGTTAATGGACTATAATTTTGGAAATAAAAAACAAATGAAAAATATAAAGAAGAAAATAATTTTTAGGGGTATTATTATGCTGGCAGTCTTTTTTTTGAGTTGCAATATTTCTTTTGCAGAAACAGGATGCTGCGTGAAACCTTTGGGTGGAGGCAAAAACAGCTGTTTAGAAACGGATAATACAAGAGAAACGACAGCCGGAGCTTGTCGTCTTAACGGTGCTACTTTTGTGAAGGGAGATTGTGCAACCAATGCTGTTTGTTCAGTAACAGATAGCGCTAATTCAGGTTCTAATGGCACAAGTAGTACTGCTGCGGATGGCAGTATTCCCGGAACTGCTACTGGAGGTGGAATTGTGACATGCGGACGAGCGGGCGGAACAATGTGCACTCTTTGCGATCTGATTAAAGGAATTTACGATATAGTTAATTATTTGATGAAAATAGCTATCGGGATTGCAGTCCTGGCAATCTGCATTGGAGGAGTTTTGTATGTTGTTTCAGCTGGTGAACCCGGGTTGGTTGAAATTGGCAAAAAAGCCATAAAGAATGCCATCATTGGTTTTGTTATCACACTTGCAGCTGTTTTAATTATCGATACGCTTATCTTGTATATAGGAGCCCAATCAGATTTAGGCATTAGTGCTGATTGGAAAACGTTTAGTGTTGATTGTACAAAAACAAGTTCAGATGCAGATACAAGCACACAATCAACCCTTAAGGAAAACGAAGCCTGTGTGAAAAGTAAAGCGCCATATTGTGAGCAAGGCTTAGAATGTACTGACGGAAAGTGTGTTACCGAAACAACAACAAAAGAAAAATGCAACAAGACTACAACTCAATGGGTAAAAACAAGTAGTTGTGCTAGTGGAGGGGCGCTATCTGATGGAACCAGAGTAACTGCAACAGTTGGATTATCAGATTCATATTGCTCTTGCAGGGGCAGTAAACCAAGCGGATACATATGTTGTGATGGCGTGGCAAAAACCACTGTATTATCTTCAGAAAAAGGGTGCTGTCTGTGGCCAAGAGGCTCATATGAATATACTAAATGTGCTGATGGTTTATCTAGTGAAAATGATTGCACCAGTCTAACAGAAGGAAAGGGCGATTATGTTAAAAATGCAAGCTGTAAGGATGTTGTTGTTGGCGGAGCGGCAAGAAAGGCTTGTCAATAAAAATAATAACAATAAATTTTCAAATAAAATGAAAAACTTAAAAAACAAAAAAATATTTTTAGCGGCTATTTTTGCTGCGGTCATGTTTGTTTTTTTTAGTCAGACTTTTTTGCTCGGAAATAAGGCGCTTGCGGATAGCATTACTTTTACAAATCCCTTGTCTTATACAACAGTAGAGAGCTTTCTGGACAATGTTTTATCTTCAATTCAGAAAATAGTCGTAGTTTTAGCTTTAATATTCTTGATTATTGGCGCAGTTATGTATATTGTTTCGACCGGAGAATCGGAAACAGTTGAAAGAGCCAAAAAAGCCATAACCATGGCCATTATGGGAGTAGTAATTGCGATTGCCGCTCCTTCAATTTTAAAAGAAATCGGAACAGTTATAGGTTGGACTGATGTGTCTTCGAGCAGTACTACCAGCAGCGCGCTGACTCTTTCAGAAATAGCTGTTAAGGTTCTAGATTTCCTTTTGGGCATATCTGGAGTTCTGTCCATCATAATGATGGTAATTGGCGGAATGATGTATCTAACTTCAGCCGGAGATGAAGAAAGGATAAAAAAAGGAAAAGATATATTTAAATTTTCAGTATTGGGGATTATTATCGTTTTAGCTTCGTTGGTTATTGTCCGCCAAATCGCCAAGTTTTTTGTGAGCAGCTAAAAAACAAATATAAATAAATACGAAAATGTTGATCAGCGTTCCACAATATATAGATATTGAAGACAAAATTGTCGGACCTCTCACCGCCAAACAGCTTGGCTGGCTTATTTCGATGGGAATAATTTTGATTATACTTTGGAATGTTCTCTCCAAGCCAATGTTTTTTATTTTGGGTATTCCGACTGCGCTTTTATTTATCGCTCTGGCTTTTTACAAACCATATGGAGTGCCGCTGGGAAATTTTATAATATTTGGAATAATGTATTTTTTCCGTCCCAAAATTTATTTTTGGAAGAGAACGCCGCAAAAAGAAGTTCATGTTGTGCAGAAAAACAAAGTAGTTGAAAAAAATTATAAAAATAAACAGTTGACAGCTGAATCGCTGAGGGAATTGTCCCAGCTATTAGACAGCGAAGGTCGGCAATATAGTGAAGGATTGGAGGAAATATTGAAAAAAGCGCCGACAAAGAAATAAAAAATTCACTCTGTTAAATAACTTTAATTTTTTTAAATTAAAATTAGGATTTGAAAAACGTTCTAATATTAACAGGATGAAAATTCAATAAAAATAATAAAAAAATAAGTTGTTTCTCCAAGCGAGATTCAAATCTTATTTAACAGGTAAAATGGAATTACTGCATTCGAAAAAAATTACCAGTGGCGGCGATAGTGGTTCGAGCACGCAAAAATATGTTGATGTTGAAGAGGTCCGAGATGGCGTCATTGTTCTTAAAGATGGATCGCTTCGAGCTGTTCTTTTGATTTCTTCGATAAATTTTGATCTTAAGGCTACCGAAGAACAGGATGCTGTTATTAATCAATATCAAAATTTTCTTAATTCTCTGGATTTTCCGATACAGATCATGATATCTTCCAGAAAACTTAATATACGGCCCTATCTAGATTATCTAAAAAACAAAGAAGCGCAAATAGATAATGAGCTGCTTCTTTTCCAACTGAATGAGTACCAAAACTTTATCAGAAATCTTGCGGAAGTCTCCAATATTATGTCGAAATTTTTCTATGTGATTGTGCCATTCCATCCTGTAGAAAATGTTAAAACCGGACTTCTCGACAGGCTTTTGGGTTCAGCCAACACCCAGATGACAGTGGCACGCAGGAGAGAACTTTTTGATACGTATAAAAATCAGCTTTGGCAAAGAGTTGATCAGATCAGCGCCGGCTTAAGCGGAACTGGGGTAAAAATTGTTCCACTACAAACTGAAGAATTGATTGAACTTTTGTATAATTCCTATAATCCTTCGACACGCAATAATGCCATAATTAAAGACGTTGATAAAATGGAATTAAGATAAACGTAATTTGTAAGAGATCAAATTCACCCTGTTAAATAACTTCAAATTTTAATAAAAAATTCGAAGTTAAAATTTGGACAAAAACAGGGGCTCATAGATAATAACTTAAAGAATTATAAATAAAAAATAAGCTGTTTCTCCGAGAAAGAGACTCATATCTTATTTAACAGGGTAAATGTTAGGATTAAATTTAAACAAAAATAAAAAGCAGGAAAATGAAAGCGAAATTTTGCAAAGCGAAGCTCTTTATCAAAGAGGCGTGGCTACTATTAAAGATCTGATTGCGCCAGCAGCTATGAAATTTAGCGCCAATAACTTGCAAATAGGCGAAACAGTGGCTCGCACGGTTTTTGTAGTGGCCTATCCCAGATATCTGCACACGAATTGGTTTGCGCCGATCATTAATATAGATTTTTCCATGGATACATCCATGTTTATCCATCCGATAAGCACATCTGAGATTTTGAAAAATCTGAAAAAAAGCTCAACCCAGGTGCAATCGCAAATTCATATGGAAGAAGCAGCCGGAAAAATACGTGATCCGATTTTGGAAACAGCTATTCAAGATATTGAAGATCTTCGTGACAAGTTGCAGCAGGGAACGGAAAAATTTTTCCGCTTTGGTTTGTATATGACTTTGTATGGAGACAATCTGGAAGAGGTGGAAAAAATAAACAGGCAGATTGAAGCTGTTTTGGAGGCCCAAATGGTATATATTAAGCCAGCCGTTCTCAAGGTTGAGCAGGGATTTATGTCCACTTTGCCGTTGGCTAATGACGAACTGGATGTGGCTAACAATTTAAACACTGCGCCACTGGGCACGACTTTTCCTTTTGTTTCCTCAGATCTTTCTTCCAATGAAGGAATTCTTTATGGAA